>CALCPB010000648.1 GCA_937897665.1 uncultured Halomicronema sp.
TCTGGCATTGCGGCCATAATGGCTTGATTCTCCTGTTCCAATTCTCGTAAAGCCTTTTCTGCCTGGTGGCGCTGGGTAATGTCGCGGATGATTAACACCACTTCATCATCGGTGTAGGGAACGATCCGCACTTCTTCTATCTGTAGTTGGCCCTCATTTGCCAGCGTTTGTTCATAAACTTGCACGGTCTGGGTGTCAATTGCGGTTTGAGCTGCTTGCAGTCGCCTTTGGGACAAATCAGGAGAAAAGAAATCGGCCACATGAGCCCCGACATAATCCTGTGGGTTGCCCAAAAACTTGTAGTTGTCCGTCGCAAAGAAGTCGAGGCAAACCCCTTCGCGACTCATGCGAATCACCAAATCGGGCAGCGCGTCAACCACAGCGCTATATTTCGCTTCACTCTGGTGCAGCGCTAGTTCCGCTTCTTTACGATCGCTATTATCTGTCAGCGTGCCAATATGCCCCATCATCTGACCATCGGCATTGTGCTCAACCTCGGTTTGTTCGTAAACCCACACCACCTGACCATCGGGTCGTAAGAGGCGGTATTCATGCTGAAAAGCTACGCCCTGCAAGACATACGCTTGAGTTCTCGCCACCACCCAGTCTCGATCCTCAGGGTGTAAAGCAGCGATCCAGCCCTCGCCAAGGGACGTTTCTACCGTCAAACCAGACAGCTGAGACCACCGCTCGTTTAAGAAAATAATGTGGCCCGCTTGGTCTGAGCGGAGAATGGCCACCGGGACGGCATCAGTTAAAGCGGCATAACGCTGTTCGCTTTCGCTGAGGCGAGTTTCGGTTTCGCGACGAAGCTGCAGTTCCGCAGCTAATTTTTCGTGGGTGGTGGCCTGATCAATGGCGATCGCCAAATGGTTGGCCAGTGATTGCAACAACTCAACTTCGTGGGGCTGCCAATCTCTTGCCTGTTGGTTTTCTGAAGCTTGCAGTAAGCCCCAGAGTTCGCCATCACATAAGAGGGGAACTAAGACTTTGGCACGGGTGTGTAAGCGCATCAAGAGCTCGCGATGACAGTCTGACATCTCGACGGCGTGAATATCTGGCACGATGCGAATTTGCCCTTGCCCAAAAGCCGCCGCAAGTTGGCCAGTGCCACTCTGCAAACAGCTATCTTGTACCCGAGCGCCTAACAAGCTCACCTCAGAGGTGGTCGCTTCTGCCACCACCGTGTTGATCCAATCGGCATCAAATTGCCAAATGGTGACGCGATCGCAACCCAAAATTGCTTGAATGCGATCGACGGTCGTTTGCAAAATTACGGACAAATTGAGGGACGACCGAATTTGTAAGGCCAGATCGGCAACTAAGCGATTTTGCTCCGCCTGAGCCTGGAGATGGGCAGTGCGCGCCCTCACCTGTGCTTCTAGAACGGTGGCCTGGCTTTCTAGTGAGGCGATTTTCTCGGCTTCCAGGGTTTTGACCTGGGTCTCTAATACCCCCAGCTCCAGCGGGTTCAAGACTTGCAGCAGATTGCTTTGGGTCACGATGCCCAAGAGTTCTGCGTGATCGCCAGTAACCACAACTCGTCTAATGAAGTGGCGCTCCATCAGTTCTTGGGCTTTCCAAAGGGAATCACCGGACTTGACGGCAAAGACCGGATTACTCATGAAAGCGCCCGCATTGTGCTGATCAAGCGCTAAACCCAAAGCCTGGAATTGAACGAGATCTCGCTCCGTCAAAAGGCCAATGGGGATTTGTAAGGCCGCCGTTTCGCCATCTATGCGCCCAGGCAAACAAATGGGTGCGGTCGAGTCTGCTGCTCCTGAGTTGCGAACCTCGGGGCTGACTGATTCATCGGGCTCCACAATAATGACGCAGCTAATGCGCTCCGCTGCCATTAACTGCGCCACGGCCAACATGCTAGTGCTGGGCGTCGCGCTAAAGACGTGGGGAACCATCACTTCGGCAACGCTTCTAAGCCGCAGTAAATCGCCGGGGCGCGATAGCTGGCGCAGGGTTTCGTGGGTGAGTATCCCGACGAGGCGATCGCGATCATCGACGACAGGCACGTGGCGAATTTTGTAGTGCCGCAACAAGTCTAGGGCGACGAAGACATCGGTAAAGTCTGATTCCTTCAACGTCACCACCGTTTGGGTCATGACTTCGGTAAGAGTCAGTCCTTCTAGGCAAGTTTGTTGTGCCCCCAACTGCACCACATCGCGCTCGGTCAAAATCCCCACCACTTGACCGTCTGAAACCACTAACGCGCAGCAAGCGCGGGTTTCCAGTTGAAAGGCGAGCGCTTGGCTCTCAGCATCTCGATCACGATCACACTGCGATCGCCGGCCACTCATCAGGGCGATCGTCTCGAGCACCGGAGTCTCTGGCGTGACCACGAGGGGATCTCGGACAATCGCGGACTGTAACTCTTGCCTACTGAGAGTTGTGACAGAGGATGCCATTAGCTTTGCTGGAGCGCCTTATGACTAAATCCTAGTCAACCGCTGAAGTGAATCAAGTGACATACAGTTTGCCCCAGCTAAATCTGGTAATAACAAGTTGCGAAAATATCAGCAAAGCTCCACTCATAAAGGGGGTGTCCCTGTTGTT
>CALCPB010000649.1 GCA_937897665.1 uncultured Halomicronema sp.
TTTATTGGGCCTACAACGCGTTAGAAGCAGCCTATGCTCAGGGCTATATCGACTTAACGCCGGATAATACCTTCGACCCTGAAGCCAACATGACCAAGTTGGAATTCTTTGTGATGCTGGCTCAGGCACTGGACTATACCGAAGTAACGTCCACCACCTATACCGTTGAAGAACTGCTCAGCGTGTTTACCGACGCGGATACGATTCCCACGGAATACCGCGTCATTATTGCGGCGTTGGTGGAAAAGGGCGTCATCGTCAACTATCCCACTTTGACCCGGCTCAATCTCTTTGAACGCGTCACTCGGGCTGAGGCCAGCTCGTTTATCTACCAGGCGATGGCGAGCAAGAGTTTGGTAGAAACGATCTACTCTGAATACATCGTCGATGTGGTGGGTCTGTTTGAGGAAACGACCACCACCACCGAAACCACCGTTGAAACTGAAACAACTACAGATGTGACGGTTAGCGGCGACGACGACGATGACGACGACGATGATGATGACGACGATGACGATGGTGATTAACGCTAGTTCGGGTTAAGCCAAACCCCGCCTGGGGCACCCCGCCCCAGAGGGGATGGTCACCGCCACCGGCGGGTAAGCGGGCTTCATGCCCTGCGCCTGAACTCAGTAAGTTGCCGTCGGGCAATCGATAGGCGCTCCGGCGCTGCAAAAAAGCCTCTGGATTCCTGACAAATAGGGGGGATCCAGAGGCTTTCTTTTCATCATTAATAGACCGGCAGGCCACTCGCGGGCGGCAGTGACACATGCACAGACCAGAGGCGCAGCTACCATTGAGGCCATTTAAAGGGCTAGATAAATCAAGCGAGAATGAGTAGCACTCACGCTCCCTGAGCAATCAGGGCCAATACGAGGCCCGCATTGGGGCTACCTTTCCAAGAATAGTTTTTTTCTTTGGGCATCGTGATCCCTCTGACAAAGTGCTTTCCCCATTGTGACATTAGTGTTCGGTACCGCATCCATCCGTTGGTGAGATGCCACGCTAGCGCAATTCACCAATTCGCTGGCGACGGTTGGGCTTTCTCCTGTGAAGATGCTTTAAGAACAGAGCATTCGGTTCAACTGGCGTTCACCGCAATTTTCAAGATTCATTAGGAGGACTTGGGCACAGAGGCTTTAAGTCAGTTCGGAGATGAGATGGCTGAAGGAGCGATCGCCCGCTGCCTTCTCCAAACTACGGCAATCAGCCCAATTCGGACGGTTAATTCGACCCGTGCCTCCAGCCAGGGTTTCACGCTGGTCACAGAATAGAGAAGAGAGGGTGCTTAACCTGCACAGCCGGGAGCAAACCGGTCTTCTAACAGCGCGTTTTCGATGCATTACCGAAAGTGAGGGGCGCGATCGCGCGCTCAGACCGCTCATTTTTCTACTCGGCCCGATGCCGCCCATTCACCGGGGCCAAAACCTGATTGTGAAAGTGTGAAAATTTGCATCGAATTAGACATCAAAACAATCTGAATCGGTAGCGTCAGGCCAGAGGGCTAAGCCCCCAATCCAAAGAACCTCCTGTGCTTTAGCGGAGGGCGCTGGTTTGTCTGCTACATTAGCTCGATGTCTTACTTTAGAGGTAGGACTTTACGGATACATACCCCATACCTTTCTCAGCCGTAATGGCTTGTCATCATGCTAGATGCACTCATCCTATTTTCCTTTGTGATTGCCGGGGCCGGCATCGGCTTTTATGCCCCTGAGCTGCTGCCGGCAGCCACCCTTAAAGAGGTCAACAGTCTAGAAGGTCTGAGCTCAGTCACGGCGGTATTTGGTGCGCTCATTGGCACTGGCGTCGGCTTAGTCATGCAGACCAGCTATCGCCGGTTAGAGACCCAAGTGCGAGAGCTGCCGCCCGATCGCCTGCTGAGTCGCGCGGCGGGCTTAGTGGTCGGGCTGCTGATTGCCAACCTGATGCTGGCACCGCTGTTTTTGCTGCCGATCCCCGGCGAGTTTGGGTTCATTAAACCGCTATTGGCCGTGATGGGCAGCGTGATTTTTGCCGTTTCGGGCATGAATCTGGCGGATACTCACGGGCGATCGCTGCTGCGGTTGGTGAGTCCCGGCACGATGGAATCGACGCTGGTAGCCGAGGGCACCCTGAAGCCCGCCAAAACTAAGCTACTAGATACCAGCTGCATCATTGATGGCCGCATTGAGGGTCTGCTAGAAACCAGCTTTTTAGAGGGGCAGGTGTTGGTGCCGCAGTTTGTGCTGCAAGAGCTGCAGCAGGTGGCCGATGCCTCTAACGATCAAAAGCGCATTCGCGGCAGACGCGGGTTAGACGTCCTCAACCGCATTCGCGAAACCTATCCCAGCCGTGTCGTCATCACGTCGATGGATTACGACGAGATTCCGACCGTGGATGCCAAGCTGGTCAGACTGGCTCAAGAGCTAAATGCGATGCTGCTCACCAATGACTTTAACCTCAACAAAGTCGCTAGCTTTCAAGAAGTCGAAGTGCTCAATATCAATGAGTTATCAAAGGCAATTCGGCCTAACTGTTTGCCCGGCGCTGATATGGGCTTGAGAATCGTGAAGGAAGGTAAGGAACCAC
>CALCPB010000650.1 GCA_937897665.1 uncultured Halomicronema sp.
CCCAAGCGGCCACCGGCATTATGCTGACCAAGGCGTAACCGGTGAGCTGATGCTTCAGCTGTTGGCTAAACGTGAACGTGTCGGGAACCTTGGGCGGGGGCGCATCCATATGCAGACGGGCCGCTTGCGGATGCCACGAAATTGTCAGCCAACCCCGTTGATTGAGCGTTCTTAAAGCAACACAGAGGGTGGTGCGATCGCGCTGCACCACTTGCTCACAACGAGCCGGTAGCCAACCTGATCGGAGTTCGGCACAGACGGCCATTAAAGTTGTGAAATCCACTGGCTGCATGGATTTGTTCTCCTGTTGCTGCGACCTTTACCTTAACTCGACGAGCGATTAGAGAGAGGTCTGTTGAGCCGCTCTGGCCGCATAATGGGCATTCCTCAAAATGCTCCAACTCTTGGCTAAGGCAGGTTTGCGGCAGTTTCCTGCCTTGTCGGTCAGATTTTTTTCGCTAACATAGACTTAGCTGATATTTTCGCGCATTTGCCCGCATTTCCCGTCCTGGTGGCCGTCATTCATCGCGAGTGAACTGAGGATTTGGCACCTTCGTGATTATTTTGATAGCACTGAGCCGGTACCTTGAGCTTGGCAGGTGTTGATCAAGGCAGGTCTTTACTGAGCAATTCGTCACTGAGCAATTCTTCGCCTCTGCCGAGTCCTCCCCAAGGGTTTCCTATGGATATCAAGCTGATCAACATTGGTTTTGGCAACATTGTTTCGGCAAACCGCGTCGTGGCTATTGTCAGTCCTGAATCCGCTCCCATCAAGCGCGTCATTTCCGATGCTCGCGATCGCGGCCAGTTAGTCGATGCGACCTATGGCCGTCGCACGCGAGCCGTCCTGATTATGGATTCTGGGCATATTATCCTCTCCGCGATTCAGCCGGAAACGGTGGCCCATCGCTTCATTGCCCATAAGGAGCCGCAAAGCGCCTAGGCGAGAGTGAGGATGAATTTACGTGAGTGCTCCGTAAAGCTTCTATAGCTTTCCGGAGGGTTTTGTTGCGATTGCGGAAGAAGAAGCAGAGTCTACTGGCTGCGATCGCTAACCCCCTATGAATCAAGATTATTTACCCTCTTCAGCAGAGCCCAGCCGCTCTGCCACCGACTGGGTGGCCATTTGTCACCGGCTAGCTGGCTACGACTTTCCGTGGGAACTGAATCGCTCACTCGAGTTAGCGGTGCTCAAAACCTTCTGTATCCCTCGCATTGCACACCTGTTGCATCAGACTGGAGAGTTTGAAAAGCGCCCGCAAAAGCGTTACGACGATACCAGCTTGGTATTAGGCAATATTCTGAAATGGGGCTATGACAGCCCGCAGGGGAAAGCTGCAATCACCCAGATGAATCGAATTCATCAGCGATTTGACATTAGCAACGAAGACTTTCTTTATGTGCTGTCGCTGATTATTTATGAGCCCATCCGGTGGAACCAACACTTTGGCTGGCGACTCTTTACACCCACCGAACGACAGGCTCTGTTTCACTTTTGGTACGCCGTCGGTCAACGGATGGGACTTCAGAATATGCCTCAGACTGATGAGGCGTTTGAGGCATTTAACCAAGCCTACGAAGCGCAGCATTGCCGATATCATCCTGACAATGCTGCCGTGGGTAACGCGGTCGTCACCCTCATGCAAAGATGGTTTCCCAAAATTATCTCGCCCGCCGTTCCCGTTATGGTTAAAACAGTTGCTGATGATGCCACTAGAACCGCTTTAGGCTGGGCTCAACCGCTTCCCGTTGTGCGGTTAATCGTGCTCGGCGGCTTGCGGCTGCGGCGATCGCTGGTTCTACATAGCCCCCGTCGTCAACGTTCGAGCTTCATTACCGATGCGACTAACAAAACCTATCCCAGGGGTTATCAGTTAGAATCTCTCGGCCCCGAAATGGCCGTTGCTCCGCCATCTGTGCCAGCCACGACCTCGCGATGCCCTTTTGCCAGAATGCGGTCGCTGCTGTGATCAGGAGTTTTTCCGGCTAATCGCTCTCTACAATATGAAGAGACCGCATCCGGTCACTGTTGTTGTCTGTTGCGATTTTTTGTGATGTCTGCATCTTCAACCCGACCCGCTTCTATCGATAAGCTGGTTCAACGTTTTCAAAAGGTAGCTGAGCCTAAACGCCGCTACGAGCAACTGCTGTGGTTAGCCAAAAAATTAGATCCCTTCCCAGCAGATGCCAAAATCGAAGCGAACAAAGTCCAAGGATGCGTTTCGCAGGTCTATGTGATTGCCTCTCTGGAAGATGGCAAGCTGCAATACCGAGGTGATTCTGATGCGCAAATCACAAAGGGACTCGTGGCCTTCTTGATTCGCGGCATGAACGGTTTAACGCCGGAAGAAATTGTTGACTTATCGCCGGATTTTATTAAAGAGACGCAGCTAGATGTAAGTCTTACTCCTTCACGGGCTAATGGTTTTTTTAACATCTTTAAGATGATGCAGCAAAAAGCTGCCGGATTTGCCGACAACGCCTAGAGTTGCCGAGAGAATTCCCTGGGGAGCCGATTGAGAAGCCTCAGAGAGGTAATTTGTTGGCTAACGTCGGCCTCTCGCGCCATGAATGTGGCACTTTGACCGCCAAGGTGATGGCTCGAATGGCCATAAAGCTCACCAGTGCCAGCCAGAGGAGGTGAGGGGTTCCTAGTCGGTAAGCGATCCAGCCGAGGGGCAAAAAGCCTCCAACTGTGGCCAATATCGTCGAGTTTCTCAACCATTTACCAGCGGTGATGCCTAAAAAGTAACCGTCTAATAAAAAGGCGATCGCCCCAAACCCCAGCGTCGGCACCAACCACCACACGTACGTCTTCACCTGATCAATCACCGACTGATGCTGAGTCATGATTTGAAACAGCGACTGCGGAAACAGTGCGAAGATCAGCCCCATCATGAGACCGAGAAAAACACTGAAACTCCCCGCACCCAACACTAAACCCCTGAGCTGACGGTGGTTACTGGAGCCATACAACTGCCCCGCAAAACTCTCAGTAGCAAAGGCGATACCGTCGATCAAGTAAGACGCTAAGGTCACCACCTGCAGCAGCAGCGTATTCGCCGCCAACACGCGGCTCCCCATCGCTGAGCTCCAGTTGGTAAATAGGGCAAAGCTCATCAGCAGAGAAAACGTCCGCACTAAGATATCGCGATTGAGACGCCAGATTGAATGAAAGGTAGCCCGGTGCCAAAGGCGTGTCCTCAACTGCCAGGCCTCAGCCATAGAGCAATCTCGCAGCACAAAGGCGATGCCCACTAGCAATATCATCCCCTGACTCATCGCCGTTGCAGCCCCTGCCCCTGCACTGGCCCAGCCCAACTGCCGAATAATCCAATAATCCAGCAAGATGTTGCCGCCGTTACCGACTAGGGACAATACGACCACCCGCTTGCCTTGGCCACAGCCCAAGAACCAGCCGAGCAAGACATAATTAAACAGAACTGCCGGAGCCCCCCAAATCCGAGCGTTGTAGAATGCCTCGCCAGACAATCTGACGGCGGGCTCAGTTTCGAGCAGCCAGAACCCCAATTCTCGAATCGGGGTTTGCAGGAGCAAAATGCTGCAGCTGAGCACAACAGCTAGCAGGCAGTTACGCAATAAGACCAACCGGATTTCCGCCGCGTCATGGCGTCCGTAGGCTTGCGCCGTTAGCCCCGTTGTGCCCATTCGCAAAAAGCCAAAGCTCCAATACACCAAGTTAAAAATCACGGTCGCGATCGCCACGCCACCGAGATGATGGATATCTGCTAAATGACCCAGAAATGCCGTGTCGATGATGCCTGCTAGCGGCACCATAAGATTTGAAAGCACGTTGGCGATCGCGAGTGCACCGAAGCGCTTGACCAAAGAGTTAGGCAAAAGGAATGTCAGCCTGATGTGAATGACTTGGGATGTCAGGCATTTATCTCTTTATCCTAGGCTGATCCGGGCTAGAACTCCCACGGGAAAGACGCGAACCAGATTTTGAGCCGCCTAACTGGTTGAGAGAAATGAGGGCGATCGCTGGCGGTGCCAAACGCTAAAAACCTCTGCCAGGTAACTGACAGAGGTTTAAGGAGGATATCTTCAAGCGATGACCGTCATGGTAGCCGTCGCTAAACGGTTAGAGAGCGCTTAAACCGGACGCCTAAGCCCGCAACAACCAATAACCCTAGAACTGCAGTAGGTTCAGGAATGGTGGGCGGAGCCTGATTTTGCTCCCAACGTAAAGCGGCGATCGCGCCACTACCGGGATAAAGAACATCTAAGCGTTTGACCCCAGCACTGTCGAAGTTAAAGCGGTACAACGAATTGTCACCGGTCTTGTCACTCAGCTGTTCGGCAGTACCATCATTTATGGCCGCTTCATCAAACTTCCAAGTTGCAATTTCTTCGTCATTTTCGCCGTAGGCAGCAAAGACAATATGTTTGCCCCGTGCGCCAAAATCATCAATGTCAAGTAAGTCGATTGATGTCAGGTCAATCATCTCTTCAAAAGAAAATGAGATCAGACCCCCGTTAGCGTTGTCATCTGGCTTGAAGTTCTTGTTGTTCTCTTGAAGAATCAACACGTTGCCTAGGTTGACCGGCGTCTCGGAGTTGTCATCCTTAGCCACCAAAAAGGTTTGATTCGTCAGATTGTCGTGCCCGGTCAGCAAATCTTTGTCGAACGTGCCGCCGCTTTTGAAATTGTTATTCCGCTTTCGAGCCTTACTATCTTCGGAATAATAATTGGGATCGGTGTTAAACAACACGAGATCACGAGACGTGAGCTGAGAAAGGTCGGAGGGGATTTCGCCATTGCTTGGCTTGTTGTAGCCGTCAATGCTGATGCCAAAATCTAACAGCCACTGATCAGAGACAGTGTAATCTTCATTTGAACCGGCATTTTCCCAGTCGCCAACACTCAAACCCAAGTCGCTGACGTCGAGCTGATTACCGTTAGCGTCAGTATCGAAATCGAAAACATAGGTTGCGGCTTGAGCAGCACTGGAAAGCGATTGAGCCAGCCCTAAGCTGCCAAGACACGCGACGAGTAAGAGTATTTTATTACGAGCCATAGAGCTTCAGTATTGAGGATGATCGGGAGAGCTTAAAGATGCACTAGCCTGGCATGAGCAGTGAGCACTACTTACTTGTGACTATAGTTACACGATAAAAAGCAAACATAGCAGGGGCATCAGTAGGATTGATGCTTTTTTCATAGAACACCCTAGCTAAAACATCTCAACTTTAAAATTCTTCGAGTCCTTAAAGTCCAATCTTTCTGCAGTCGGGCGAGGAAGACCCAGGCGAGGGAAACTCGATCACTGCCTAGAGAACGTCTTCCCTAGATGTCGGTGCCAGGCGTATGGGATTTAAAACACTCAATATCTACGTGATAATACTTAAGAGCGGGGTTTTCTATGGAGTCCAACTTGCAGGAGTTGCCATAAAATCGAGATCGTTTCTGCAGCTCTGGTAAATCGCCTGAATTTACCGAGTCCCTCAGCCAGAAAGGGACGATACATCGGCTGTGGGCCAACAGTTCGAGCCTACAGCCGATCAGGAGGGCAGACGGCATCAAGGCAAAAGCTGGACTTGATATTGGTCGCTGATAGTCGGGGTGATCGCGCTCTTGTCTACGGTTGACGTCTGAGGCCACGGTAATGTGCCAAGTCCTGCTCCACGACTGGCCAATAGTGCTCGGCGAATTCCACAAAATCATATTGGCAGTCTCGCAACACGCTTTCGATCCGGGTATATCGATGGATGAACCATTGAGTCAGCGCTTGCCAGGCAGTGTGTAAATCGTTTGCTTGGATAAGAGAAAGATTTTGCCGGCGCCACTGGGGTAAATATTGCTCGACCCAAAATTGCATCAGGGGGCGATAGCCGGAGTGATTCAGGCAGCTCAGATCGAGCATGTTTTGTCGAGTCAAACCAAAGTGGGTCAAAAGCTCGCTGGGGAAGTAACACACTCCCTGCTGCGCATCTTCATACAAATCGCGCAGATTGTTATAAAACTGGTCGACCATACCAAATTGACGGGAGATTGTGCGTTGATGGTCGGCCAACTGTGGCAAAAGCTGAAAGCAAGAACCGGCAAGCCGATCAAGCATCGTTTCATACCCTTTGAGGGTTGTAATCGTGAGCTGTGGCTGGTGGTATTCAGCGATCGCTTCGATGTAGCAGTCCCAAGCCAAGATCTGGGCTTGATGACGCGGAGCGGTAGTGGGTTGAAACCAAGCTGACTCAATTTGCTGTAGCACCTCCCATTGGTGGTGCTGAGCAGACAAGCAACGCTGCTGCTGCAAATCTTTCCAGGCTCGGTAAAAGGCTGGGAACTGCTGCCCGCCGGGTTGAACAACCTGATCTTGCTCTGCCAATCGATCAACCCAACGAATCCAATAAAATCGTTGTTGCCATAAAGCCTGAGTTTGAGAGGAAAGACCCACTAACCACACGCCGTTGTCTTCGTCTTTGAGCGCATCGTCAGCGATACCGTTGCCGACCGAAGAAGCAACTGCTTCAGAAATCTTCATCATTTTTAGTAGAGCACCCTGCACTTGTACTCGCAGGATAGTGAATTGTCTGCCTCAATGCCCTCGCCATAATTACAGTCTTAACCCGATGGAAGGAGGCGCGGGGGTGAGTTTTGAAAGTCCTATCCATTGCGACTTTGGGCGATAGTATACCGCCTGCCAACCCTGAAATTTTGAGGGCAATTGTGGTTGCTGAGGGCAGGGAGAAGATTAGTGCTAGCGGCAGGCGATCGCTGGGGTGCCACCAAACCCGATAGGATAAGTTGCAGCCCCACCTGTGGGTGATGTGTTCCCCTCGTGTGTGATTTTTCAGAAGCATGTCACTGTTTGATTGGTTTGCAAATCGTCGCAAGGCCGGCCCCATTAGCCAAGAGCGACAAGAACGTGAAATTGCCGATGGTCTTTGGTCCAAGTGTGACGCTTGTGGTGTCATGACTTACACAAAAGATCTGGTGGCAAATCAGCTGGTTTGTGCCGAGTGTGGTCATCACCATCGTGTCTTTAGTGATGATCGAATTCAACAACTGATTGATGAAGGCTCTTGGCAACCGTTAGACACTCAGATTCGCCCCCAAGACCCACTCAAGTTTCGAGATCGCAAAGCCTATGCGGATCGTTTGCGTGACATGCAATCTCGGACTGAGCTAACCGATGCCGTTCAAACGGGCATTGGGCAGTTGGAGGGTCTAACCATCGGGCTCGGCGTGATGGATTTTCGGTTTATGGGTGGCAGTATGGGTTCCGTCGTGGGTGAAAAATTAACCCGCATGATTGAACACAGCACTGAGCTGGGATATCCGGTCATCATTGTTTGCGCCTCGGGAGGCGCGCGCATGCAAGAAGGCATGTTGAGCTTGATGCAGATGGCCAAAATTTCGGGGGCGTTAGAACGCCATCGTGAGGCGCGTCTCCTATACCTGCCAGTGCTGTCGCACCCAACCACCGGTGGCGTAACGGCCAGCTTTGCAATGTTAGGTGACGTCATTTTGGCAGAACCCCAGGCCACCATTGCATTTGCCGGACGTCGCGTGGTGGAACAAACTCTGCGCGAAAAACTGCCGGATGATTTTCAAACGGCGGAATATTTGCTGAAGCATGGCTTTGTCGATGCAATCGTGCCTCGCACTGAACTAAAAACGACGTTAGGCAAGCTCATTCGTCTACATCAACCCGTGCCGTCATCGCCAATTCCGCCAATGCGAGTTGCCGTCAAGCCCCAAGTCGCTCTCTCATAACGCCCCCATGCAACAACGTTAAGGTTGCTGTCATCCGTTGAAACGTTTGGGAATAGCCCCATTCGGTGGCATGATAAAGATTATGAGAATGACTTAACACTCATTGGTAATTGGGTTGGAGTGCTGATGTTGGCTTAACGACAAACCAGCTTTTAGAGACTTGAACCGTCTCAAATCAACTTTTAAATGAGTGACTAAGTTTGCTGTGTTGTGTAATGGCTAGCCATAAATACATTTGAGGAGAACCATGTTTAAGAGATGCATTTGGCTAGCTGCGATGGCGGTGCTGGTCGTGAGCCAGTTTTTTGCCGGTCCCGCTGTCGCAGCAGAGCTAGATGAGGCGACGCGCACCATCAAGCTCAATGATCAGGGAGATACCCTGGTTCTTTCCCTGGAGCAAGTCGCTCGAGGACGTAAGCAATTTAACTATGCTTGCGGCTCTTGTCACACTGCCGGAGTCACGAAGACTAACCCCACCGTGGGCCTAGACCCTGAAAGTTTAGCTGGGGCGCTACCGCAACGGAACAACCTGGAATCCCTTGTTGACTACCTGAAAAATCCAACTACCTATGATGGTTTGACCGAAATCTCTCAGCTCCATCCCAGTACCAAAAGTGCTGATATCTATCCCAAAATGCGGAGTTTGACTGAGGATGACTTGGTTGCCATCGCTGGTCACATCTTGCTGCAGCCTAACGTGATTGGCCCGCTTTGGGGGGGGGGCAAGAGCACTTACTCAGCCCCTGGTTTAGGAGAAGTAATGTAGTTAAGACAGCCTCAACTGCTCAAGTAATGAGTTGTCCTGGCTTCCTCAAAAATCCTCTGATACCTAGTTAGGTGTCAGAGGATTTTTAGCTTTTTGGGGTTGGACATGGATAAAAG
>CALCPB010000651.1 GCA_937897665.1 uncultured Halomicronema sp.
CCAACCTCGACGCCGACTTCATCCACGGTGGCAGTGGCATATCCTTACCTGTCTACTTCATTGTCTTTAATGGTCAGCTCTATTTTCGAGCTAATGATGGCAGCAGTGGCTTTGAGCTGTGGCGCTATGACGGCACCAACCCACCGACACTCGCTGCTGATATCAATAGTGGCAACGGCGGTGCCTTGCCCGATGACCTCACGGTCTTTAATGGTCAGCTCTATTTTCGGGCCAATGACGGCAGCAGTGGCGAAGAACTGTGGCGCTATGACGGCACCAACGCGCCTCAGCAAGTTGCTGACATCAATGGTGGCAGCGGCAGTGGGCGTCCTAGCGGCCTCACGGTTTTTAACGGCCAGCTCTATTTCAACGCCGATGATGGCAGCAGTGGCGAAGAACTGTGGCGCTATGACGGCACCAACGCGCCGCAACAGGTCACCGATCTCAATCGCGGCAGCGGCATTGCTGACCCCACCTACCTGACGGTTTTCGATTTTCAGCTCTATTTCAGTGCCGATGATGGCAGCAGGGGCACAGAGCTGTGGCGCTATGACGGCACCAATGCGCCGCAACGGGTCACCGATCTTAATCCCGGCACCGATCCCAATCTCACCAGCGGCAATGCTGATCCCACCAACTTGCAGGGCTTTAACGGCCAGCTCTACTTTCGGGCCAATGATGGCACCAATGGGACAGAGCTATGGACGTATAAACCACAGTCGTTGCCTACCCCAGCTGGCATCAGTAATGGGAGCTTGAGCTTGCAGTTTGCTGCGCCGTTGACCGGAGCAACACCTCAGACTGATCTGACAACGACGATGAGCAACATTCCGCTAGGCAGCTTTTTTGATGAGCGATATTATCTCTCGCAGTATCAAGATGTCGCCCAAGCCGTGGCCGCTGGGGACTTTGCCACGGGCTATGACCACTTCGTCGCCATCGGCCTGAAAGAAGGGCGCAATCCCATCGCTTACTACAGCGAAGCCGACTATCTTGCCAACAATATTGATGATCAAGATGCTGTGGCGGGGGGATTTTTTAGCAGCGGCGTCGAACACTTTGTGCTCATCGGCCACAAAGAAAGCCGTGACCCGAGCTCGTTGTTTGACACTGACGACTATCTGCTGAACAACCCTGATGTCGCTAAGGCAATCGAAGAAGGCTACTTTACCAGTGGCTTTGAGCATTGGCTCCGGCATGGTGCGATGGAAGGGCGACTCTCGCTATCGCTCTATCAGGAATATGACTACCTCGCCACTAACCCCGATGTCGCAGCAGCAGTAGACAGCGGTGATTTGGAGTCAGGCTGGCAGCATTTTCAGCTCTTTGGCATGGCAGAGGGCCGCGACCCGAGCGATCGCTTTGATGAAGGGGCTTATCTAGCCGCTAACCCCGATGTCGCGGCGGCAGTCCAAAACGGCAGCCTAGCCAACGGCGTACAGCACTTTTTCACGGTGGGCTATGGCGAAGGGCGCGCGCTGGGCTAAAGCCACGACTTGGGTGCTGGTGCCAGCTCAGCTGTGGCTCAAATTTATTGCGACTCACAACACCAATACGTTGGCCATATCAATGAGATTAGGCACGGCTCCCTGTGTGTCTTCGGCAACGATCGCCACAACCCTCGCACCCAATCTGGGGATCGGGGAAATGCGGTGATGGTCAATAGGCTTGATCGCACCAGACTCAAGACCACCAGCAGAATTGAACCTGTGGCGATCGACAGCCGGTAGCGCCAGGCTGAACCGATACCCCTGTCAGCAATCGCCGTGACTGGCTCAAAGGATTGCTGGCTATCGGTCAAAAGCTCGCTGGTTGGGCGATCGCTACAAACTGGGCAGTAATCGCTATAACTGGTGACAACAACCTGTCGCACTTCGCTGGCAGCTGAACGCGGCGCAGGTAGACAACCGGTTATTCCCAGGGGCGCTGATATGTCCGATTCTGTTTCTCAAAAGCCGGCCGTTCGGGCGAGTGATGCCGACGGCCACTTGCTGGCGCTGGTGATTGCAGGGCTATACGGTCTGTTGACCCTGAATAGTACTAATCAAGTGGCCCTGTGGCCTTGGGTGGCGCTATGGCAAGGCGCGATGATTTTGCCGCTGCTGTGGCTGCGGTGGCAGCGCTGTCACAAGCCGCTGGCCCGGTTTCGCCTGGGGTGGGGTAGGGACTGGCTCATGGCTGGGGCGATCGTGGGGCTGGCGGTGTCGACCCTGGTCGCCGATTTTTCGCAACAGGCCCTGTGGTATGCAATCGCCAGTTTGGCCGGCGGGGCGACCTTGTATGGCCTGATGGGTTGGCTGACCCCGGCGCGGCTGGGCTGGCTACTTAAGGGGCAGGCCTATCTGTCACTGGTGTTTGTCGCGGTGAGTTTAGGCTGGTGGCTGCTCAACATCTATCGCCCCGAACTGCAGCGACTAGCTGCTTTAGAAGCCTATGGCTTGCAGCAAACGTTCGACCTCAATACCCTGGGCCTGCGGAACTGGTTTCCGCTAGGACATCAAAACTACGTTGCCGGTTACTTACTTCTCGTGCTGCCGCTGTTAGCGGGCCTGGCGTTCACCGACCAGACTTGGCAGCGCTGGCTGTGGGCCGGCGGGCTGGCCGTGGGCCTGGTGGATTTGTACACCACCAATTCGCGCGGGGCGACGCTGGCGCTGTTGGCGTTAGTGGTGCCCGCGATCGCGGGGCTGCTGCTAACGCAGCGGGTAGCCCGGCGCTGGGTTGTCCCCATTAGTTTGGGGGGCATCGCCCTCATCGGCCTCTTCGTTTTCACCAACTCGCGGGTGCGCCTATCGCTAGTCGCCCTCGGTCGCGGTGATGTCAATAGTGGCCAGCTAGCCTATCGCCTCGTCAACAACATGATTGGCTGGTCGATGGGGTGGCAGCGACCCTGGGCAGGCTTGGGGCCGGGGAGCGTGCTGCCGTTTTATCAGCACCATCGACCGGGCTGGGCTGGTCGCGAAGCTGAGCTACACTATCAGCTGCACAGCACGCCCGCTCAATTGTGGGGCGAACTGGGCCTGTGGGGCATCCTGCTGCCGATCGCGGGAGCGGTGCTGTTGGGCTGGGCGCTGTGGCAAACGCGCGCCGCAGCTCCAGATGAGTCGCGACTGCCCCGCAGTTTGCGGTGGAGCTTAATTGCGGGGCTCTGGGCCTATGGCGTTTTAAGCCTGACGGATTATCAGCTTGATGTGGTAGCGATCGCAGGCGTGCTGATTATTTTCATCGCTGTCCTATTATTTGACCTGCGGTCTGTGTCGCCAGAGATCACGTTTCGTCCGGCCGCGCGGCGGCGGCGGCGATCGCTGGTGTTAGTGGGGCTGGGCCTCGTGCTCGCTCTGGTGCTCTGGTTGATTCCCCTGCATCGGGCTTGGGCGATTTCAGCGCGCGGTTTTGGAGCCTTACAAAAAGCCGACCTGCCGGGGTTTGTCGCTGATTTGCAACAGGCGCATCAGCTCGCCCCAGGGGAGCCTTACTATCCGTTTATGTTGGGCTGGGTGCTGGGGGATGTGAGCTATCAGGTCGAAGATCCTGACATCGTCAGTCAGCTGCGGCGGGATGCGATCGCGGGCTTCGAGCAGGGGAATGAGATTTCCCCGTTTCAAGAATTTGGTCATTCCAACTTAGGCTGGCTGTTGCTGCCTGAAACACCGACGGCGGCGATCGCTCAGTTTGCCCAGTCAGCTGAGCTACTGCCTGCAAAGCAAGGCGTGTTCTATGGTCTGGGCTATAGCCTCTATCTGGCCGGTGAAACGGATTTGGCCGTTGAGGCGATCGCCTTAGAAATTCTGCGCAATCCGACCCTATTGACTAACCTGCCGCTCAATGACGGCGCACTGGCCGAGCTACAACCGGCAGTGTTGGCGCGCATCGAGGACTTGGTCCGTGAGTTATTGGCTGCGCCTGAGCCTGAGGCGATCGCCGGATTCCTACATCAAATTCGGGGCGCGGGGCGCTGGTGGGACAATGACTATGTGGGAGCCTTGGCTGATTGGGAGCAGTCAAACAATACGGTGAGTCTGGCCCTGTTGGCGATCGCTCAAGATCGCCCTATCGAAATGAATGAATTACCTGACAGTCCTGGTAAGTTTGCGCTGCAGGCTTGGCAAGATCCGGCTAATCGTCGCCAGTGGTTAGAAACTGCTTGGCTAGCCTATGTTGAGGGGCTCCCCCAGTTAGCCTCACCCGAGCCCCCGGCGGATCAAATTACCGCTCTGCTCGACAGCATGAACGAGGCCGCAACGTTCGACCAGTGGCTTAAGGAAACCGTGCCTTTTACCCGGCTACGAAGCGAACGTCTAGGGTTTGGCGTGCTGCTGCGCCATGACGATGGCCCCAATCCCGAAGATTTTTATTTTCGATGGGAAAATTTAGCGATCGCTCGATTTTTTGCCTCAATCTTACCCTCGCCGCAGTTTGCCCCGGCACTCGATAATCAGCTGCAGCCCCACCGTGACGCACTACTCGAAGCCGCTGTTAGAGGAATTCCCCAGTCGGAGTGATGGGACTGCCCAGGCAGTTTTAGCTCTGAGTTCTATAGGCAGAATTCTGCTGTACAAGGCCTTCCGAAACCGGAGAACGGCTCTACCGCTTCGCTATGTCGCAAAGTGGTAGGGCGGTAGGGGCTCGCTACACACGAGCTGCCAGGTGGGGAGCTGACGCTGCCATTCAGCCAGCAAGGTCTGGGCAGTCAGGGCATCCCGCGACAGCAAGATGTGCAGTCGCTCCTCTTCTTCCTGCGGGGCACTCTGCACAAACGGGATATGGGCCGCCGTCAGCGTGGTGAGAAAACTCTGGAGTTCTTCTTGTTGCTGAGCCAGGGCTGTCGTCTGCTCCTGTAACCGGCGCTTCTTGGCTAAAAAATATTCTCGGCCTCGCACGGTCTCATCCACTGCCGGGGCCGCGTAGGGCTGGGGCGAGAGCTTCAGCAAATACTCAGCGCGATCTTGCAGTGTCTGTAGCCGCTGGAGATAGGTCTGCTGGTGACTGTGCAAAAAAGTCTGCAGCGATGATAAGTCTTTGAACTGAGTCCCGAAGCGGAGGGGCAGCAGAGGCATTTGAGCAAATAGCTGGCCGAGAACGCGATCGTGGGCTAACACGGCCTCCATGAGTTGCGCATCATCTTCTCGCACTTGAGCGACATCGACCTCCGGTTCGGCGATCGCCCCTAGCCCCTCTGCGACAAGCAACTGCACGGGTTGGGCAATGCCCTGCGGTAAGGACAGGGATTCATCGGGGGTAGGGCACAAGGCGTAGACGTAAATCATGGTGGCGCAACGAAATGAGGACTATAGCAGAATGCGGAATGCGGAAGTCGGCATAGAGAGGCTGCTCAAATCTTGACTGCCGCAATCTGGAGTGGATTGACTAACTGCGGTTTGCGATAAAAACAGTAAAAACGGGGCGTCTGCCATGAGCCTAGGGCGATGATAATAGCGCACCCTGCACCCCGACGCTGTCATGAGGGGTGAGCACCCCCAACAGCTTGGCACCGGGCGGTCTATGGCAACCAGTGGAGTAATATTTGGAAACACAGCTGCCGAGGGGCCGGTTTAGCCTCAGGAAACAACGCATCTTGAGGCGATGACAAAGTGATGGATTGACCATCAAGTAAGCAGGCCAGCAGCGGCGATCGCTGTCGCACCCAGGTCGTAATGTGGGTTGTCAGCTCGGCCACTAGCCAGAGTTCCTGTGGCAAAGCGGTGGCAGTCTTCAGGTGCAAGATATCGCGCGCCTCCAACGGCAGTTCAGGGAGGGGCCATTCCCCCGTGGTGACGTCCAAAACAATCGGTGAGTTCGTCTCTGATCGCAAGCTCAAATGACCGGCGATCGCGACCCGCCCGGTCGTCCAGGCTTGGCCCGAACGCAGCCGCCGAGCGCTGAGCCCTTCCATCAGGGGGGTAAAATCCTGGCTGGCCTGAATCCACAGCCACTTCACCTGCTCACAGAGCGTGGCCATCGTTTGCGACACGAGGGCTAGCGCTGGTGTCCCGCCGGCTGTCGGGTCAGTTACGGCGGTGGGGCTGATTACCCGATGGGCTTGTCGCACCAGCTCCAGGGCAGAGAGCTGAGCAGGGGAAGGCCCGATTTGGTAACTTCTCTGAGCGATCGCCGCCACAAAGGTCGCGGTTTGCAGCGGAGTGATGTCAGTAAACGCAACGTCACAGGCTTGGGCAGCGTCCTCCAGGGAGTGATCGGGCACTAGGGCAGACGGAATGAGGGGGTCGATACTGCTGACCGGTGGGGGGGCGGCAAGGCTCTCGGGGGAACGGCGACAATCTGCAGAGCGAGGAAAGGTTTGGCCTCACCCCATTCACTGCCGGGCAGCAACAGCTGCACTGGCAGGCCACTGCGCCATTGAGCGAGGGCAGGCACGAGGGCGATCGCCTGTTGCCAAATCCGATCTTGCCACTGCCCCACTGTTAGAGCCGGACTGGCCAAAT
The DNA here is from genome assembly GCA_937897665.1 of uncultured Halomicronema sp. Lineage (GTDB taxonomy): Bacteria > Cyanobacteriota > Cyanobacteriia > Phormidesmidales > Phormidesmidaceae > Halomicronema. The sequence goes on from CALCPB010000651.1 coordinate 6,444, forward strand.
CCAGCAGCGGCAGCAGCGCGTCTGGGTCTAAGGCTTGATCGGCTGCAATCGGGGTCTGAGCGGCTAAATCTAATGCGTCGCTGGCGTGATCGCGCTGAATCTTGAGAATCGGTGCCAGGCGGACTCCAGCAGTCTCCCACCGCTGCCCGCCATCCGTGGGCACCCCCTCCAGCAACTTCATGGCCTCGGGGCTGCTGGCGGCGATCGTCCACAGCAAAAACGCACTCAGCTCGGCGAGGCGCTGTGGCGTCTGCGGCGTAGCGATCGAGGGCTGAACGGCAGCTGGAGCCCACTGGTGTAAGGCCTCTAGCAGTTCTTCCGCTTCATCGGCGATATAGGGCAAGAGGGTATCGGCAGTTTGAGGCTGATCGGCGGGCCAGCCACTATCGGCGGCACACAGCGTCACCATCAGACTCAGTAGCGTATCAGCCGCTAGCTGCACGGTGTCAGGCACCGGCTGAATCGTACTGCTCAACGCCTCGGCGTCTGCTAGCGGCCAATACAGTCCTTCAAAAAATTGACTGGCCCGAGGGAGGGCAATATCGGTAGAAACCATCGAGAATACTCAGATCAGCGGGCAAATCGTCAACATCAGTCGAAAATCGCGAGGCAGCAACGGCCAATGATCGCCCTCATTCTAAAAGCGATTCGCTGGCGCGGGCGGGCGTTTCTACCGTGCTGCAGGAAATTGCTCACGCCCAACGCTGTACTCAGCTTTAATATGCCCAAACGCTACGCCAAGCCGATTTCTTGCAGTCGCTGCAGCAAATATTCCCCCGCCGTGAGTGGGGGGAACTGGGGGACTCCCCCGGTGCGGCTGACGCATGCCGGCAGGGGCGACAGATCGACCGCCGGACGCGGATGTACGAAAAAGGGTAGCGAAAATCGCCGATCGCGATCGCTGCGGGGATTTGTCACGCGGTGGGTGGTGCTTTTGAACAGGCCGTTGGTCATGTTTTGCAACATGTCACCCGTATCGACAATGATTTGACCGGGAATCGCGGCAATGGGTTGCCACTCACCATTGCTCTGCAGCAGCTCTAACCCCGGCGTGGTGGCCTCGCAGAGCAGCGTAATGAGATTAATGTCTTCGTGCGCGGCGGCTCGAATGCTCGCGGTGGGCACTGTTAGTGGCACGGGGGGATAATGCAGCACCCGCAGCAGCGTTGGGCCACCTACAACGGCATCGCGCAAAAACGAGCGAGGTAGCCCCAAATAGAGGGCACAGGCTTCGAGCAGTGAATCGGCGCACTGCTCTAATTGCTCAAATAGAGCCGTCATCGCCGTTTGAAACTGCGGCACCTCAGCCGGCCAGACGTTCTCTGGAGCCACGTTCTGGCGGCCCACATGCCAAAACTCCTTGAGGTCAGCAGCGGGGGAATCTTTGGCATGTTCGCGACCAAAGGCGGTAAACCCCCGCTGTCCTTTCAGGGTGAGATCCTCGTAGCCCGCCTTAACTGATTCAGGTAGCAAAAAGACCGCTTCAGCGGCGGCGTAGGCCGAGTGGATCAGAGGAGCCTCGATACCGTGGTCGGGCAGCGCAAAAAAGCCGACGGTTTCAAGCGCTTGGCCCAGCTGCTCGACAAACTGCTGCTGGCGCTGGGGGTCACCGCCGACAAAATCACGAAGACTCAGAACTGGAATGGTTTGCAGCATGGTCACGCTTGAGCGTCCTATTTTTAGTCAAAATGCTATCTCAAGTCGGAATTCGGAGTCCGGAATTCGGAGTTTAGAGTTCGGAGTTCTGAATTCCGCATTCGTACTTCCGCATTCTCACGCTGGTTTGCTCCCTAAACGCAGATAGCTGTGTCACATTAAAAGACAAACTTTTGAGATCGTGATGGAAACGCTATCGATACAGGGGCAGTGTCTAACACTCTTACCCGAGCGGGCACTTTATCTGCCGGATGAGGCTGCCCTGCTGATTTCTGACGTGCATTTGGGCAAGGCGGAAACCTTTCAGCGTTTTGGCATTCCGATTCCCCACCAAGTCAACCAGGCGACCCTCAAGCGGCTGAAGCAGGCCTGCGATCGCACCCAAGCTAAGCGGTTGTTTATCCTCGGCGATCTGTTTCATGCGCCCTCCAGCCTGGTGGATGAGGAGATCGACGGCTGGCTCAAGTTATTGGCCGAGACGCAGCTCGCCGCGCATCTGATTTTAGGCAAC
>CALCPB010000652.1 GCA_937897665.1 uncultured Halomicronema sp.
AGGTAGTCTCGAATTTGGGTGACTGCTCTCGATTCGCTGCCCTGCTTATCTGTCAATCTAGACTGACTGTGTCGCTGGACGAGTTGAGCCAACGCCGTTAGCAAAACTGATTCGGCGATGAGGGCCGTTTGCGGGTTGGCCTGCGACAGCAGCTGATGAAAATAGATAAACGCTTGGGCCAGTGGCGGATCAGCAATAATCGGTTCTTGAAAACAGGGAAGCGATGCCCCGAAACCTAGCTGTGTAAACAGAGTGGCTCTGGGATAGCAGACTCGGAAGCTCCAGCCAGTGGTATCGGCGGCGACATTGCTGTGAACGGCTTCGGGGGGAATCACGACCAAATTGCCCGCTGCGGCTACATGGGTCGTGCTCCGATAGCTCACCTGCTCTGCTCCTTGAGTAATGACCCCGATGCAAAATTCCTCATGTAGATGACGGGGGAAGCGATGGCGACGATAGGTCGCATGGAGCACTTCTAGATCCTGAAAGAGGTCAGTCCGCCAGGCTTGGGCGTGTTCACCTAGCTGCTTGCCGGTCGGATCAGGAATACAGTTGACGGTCATACGGCTTTGGGCTGTAGCGTCAGCAAGGCGATCGCACTCAGCAGGAGGATGGCACCGATCAAGCCCGTCAGCGACATCGGCTCCCGAAAGAAAAAGACTCCTAGCAAAGTCGCCGTTAGGGGTTCTAACAGTACCAAAACGCCTGCGGCTGTCGCTGACGTATGCCTCAAGCCAATCATATAGATACCGTAGGCGATCGCGGTGGTGACGATACCCAAATACAGTAGCCAGGGCAGCGCTTTCACCCAATCTTGCCAGGGCGGCTGCCAGGCCAATGTTGGTAGCAAAAACAGCGCTGCTAGGGTGAAGCCCGAAGCCGCGATCGCTAGCGGTGGCTGGCTGGCCACCTGCACTTTCGCTATCACTACGTAGCCCGCATAGCCAAAGGCGGCCCCAAACGACAGCACAACGCCAAGAAAAAAGCGGGGGTTAGTGGCGATCGCCTCCGGCCTAGCCACGAGCAAAATAGTCCCCGTGATCCCCAAGGCGATCGCCCCATAAACCTTTGGTGTCAGACGCTCGCCTAAGCGCCATGCCGCCAACAAGGCAATCATCAAAGGCGATGAACAAATCGCCACGAGGGCGGTGACGGCTACGCCACTGAGGGGCACCGCACAAAAGTAACAGACCTGATAGACAGCAATGCAGCCCCCCATCCCTAGCGGTGCTGTCCTGAGTTGGCGCGGCCAGTGCCAAAAGCTGGGGTCGCAGCTAGCCATCAACAGCAGCCAGGGCGCCGCCAGGGCCATGCGCCAAAACCCCACAACTAGCGGGTTCAGAGTGGCCGTTTGATTGAGCAGCACCATGGCGGTGCCCGTTGTGCCCCAGGCAATGGCGGCCAAGCAAATCAGCAATAAATTAACTGGCATCAGCTTCGACGGTATCAGCTTCGCTACTCTATCGAAGCGATTAACCGGCGTCTTGTAATTTCTTGCGGTGAGGTGTGACTGTCTAAGGAGTCCGCTTGAGAGTGACTCTCAGGATGGCGTCGAGGCGCAGGGCCAGCAGCGGCTTAATCTAGCGGTGAGGGTGGGATGGTGCCCGTGCTGAAGCCCTAATGACGGTCTCTATCTTTGAGTGCTTTTCCGGTTGAAGGCGAGACAACGGTCTAGGAGCAGGTGTCTGGCAGGGCTAAAACACTACCCTTCGGCAGCGGCAGACAGGCCTAACAGCTCCATCATTTCTGCATGCATCGTGGCAATCGCGGGATAATTTTGGACTGCCCGTTGATAGCGCACTGCCGTTTCGCTGTCAGCTGCTGATTCCAGAGGCAATAGGTCGCGGGCGGCGGCTAACAGCACGTGGAGCTGATTGGGCGAAACCGGTTCTTTCGAGCTAATGGTTTCATCAATGCGCACGATGAACTGTGAGATGGGGCGTAACCAGTCGAACCACTCATCACTGATCACCAGCTGAAACAGCTCGCCCTTCGACGTGATGGGGCCATGCACCCGTTCGTAACTATCTTGTTCGGCGTCGAGGAGGGCTTTATGCAACTTCAGCAACAGTGAGCGTAGCGTTCTAAGTTTTTCGTAGGCGGGCATAGAGCGAAAGGTTGAGTCAGTCATGCGATCAAGCTGGGCATTTACGGTCACGTTGTCCATCTTGTCATATCCTGCCAAAGTCTTTAAGCGGGCTTCAGTTGGCATGCTTCATCGCCTCGGGCTGGTTCGGGTGCTAACTGGCCATGGTCTAGATCTCAGGCTTGGACGCCGACTGATCTGCCGAATTACGGTTGAGTTTGACGGTGATCTCGGCTTTGATCCGATTGAGAATAGACGCTTCGTCGAGATTCTCTAAAATGTCGTGAACCACAGGTTTGGGGCCATCGGGACCCCATTGCGCGCCGTTAACGAGATATTGCTGGGTGACTAAGCCGATGCCATAGGTGGCGACGCCGACCACGGTGGCTTGTGTGACCGCCACCGTGGTGTAAGGCGCGAGGGACAGTCCGCCGGTGGCCGGCACGCTCACCCCCAACACCCCCTTGAGTGAACTCAACCCGAGGGTGACCAGCAGCTCGCTGGCCGAGAGACCGCCCAGCTCCACCGCGATGCTTTTGAGCAGCCGCACCGCCCCAGCGCGGGTCATGGGCAAGCCATAAAGGCGAGACAGCATGAGGATCATCGCTACATCGACGATCGCCCCGGTGAGCACGTCCAACATGGTGACGGGGTTCAGGGCGACCGCGATTGCCTTGGTCATGACACTGTTCCAGATCACTTCTTGGGCGGCCTGGTCGCGGATTTTGAGCTTGCGCTGCACGATGGTGTCGTTCAGCTCATCGGCATAGAGCAGGGTATTGAGGGCCACCAGGGCTAACCCTTCGCGCTGCAAGACCTCTAAAATCTTGAGCTTGAGCGCTGCGACTTGAGGCTGACCGCGCTGAATCTGGGGGCGTCGTTCTCCGGTCTCCGCCTGCATGACGGCCACTAGGGGAGCCGCCGCCGTCATGACGATTTCCTCGGAGGAGATCAGGTCACGGAGGCGCTCGTCTTTTAAGGCCGCGTAGATCGTGTCGCGATCGGCAGCAGGATACTGATCAACTTTATTGAAGGCCAGCAGGATGGGTTTACTGGCTGCGCGCAGCTGCACCAAGGCTTCGTATTCGACGCGGGTAATATCGCCCGCAATCACAAAGAGAATCAGGTCGGCGGCGGCAGCAATCTGGTGAGCCATTTGGGCCCGCACCTCACCATTCACCTCATCCAAGCCGGGGGTGTCGATCAGTTCAATGCGTGATCGCCCGGCACCGCCGAGACTAAACCGTGAGATGGTCGGGCCTGCCGCCAGCGTTTCTTGCTCGACTTGCCAGTCGGCGGTTTGCACGGTTTGGGTAACGCCATGGGTGGGGCCAGTGGCAAACACCGGTTGACCGACTAGGGCGTTGAGCAACGACGACTTGCCCCGCCCCACCAAACCAAAGACCGCAATTTGCACCACCGCCTGGTCCAGCTTTTGCAGCAGGCTCGTCAGCTCTTGCACTTCACTACCTAGACTAGAAGCCTCTCGGGGCGTCAGATCTAGCTGGTCTAAGAGCGATTGCAAAACGCCTTGGGCCTGGCGATAGGTAAATTCTGACTGGAGGTCTTCGAACTCTAGAATGACTTGGTCTAGTTCATCGACTAAGTTGGCAGACGGGTCTCCAGCCGGTGGCTCCGAGGATGCCATAGGCACAATCCAATGACTGCTTTCAAGATACTGGCTTTGCGGTCGCGGTGGCTTTGTTGCCCCGAAGTGGTCTTAAGGGTGTCCCATCAATGAGAAAATAGTGGACAGGATTAGTTTGCATATGTAATGGAATTTCAGACCTCTGCTCAACAAGCTTGCTACGAACGAATTGAACCTTGGATGCATCACCTGTTTGGCGGCAGCGTGGTTTTATTCGATGATGAGCCGTTGTTTGTGATTAATTTTGGTTCGGCGGTGGCCTCGACGCGGGTGATTCCCTGGGAGGAAGATGACGCGTTGATTACCACTCGCTCCTATGTGGTAACCGATATCGCTGTCACGCAAGAGCTGTCTTACTATCTACTACGAGAAAATAACGGCATTCGTTTTGGTCGATTTGCCTTTGACTCGGAAAACGACATTGTGTTTGAGCATAGTTTGGTGGGCTCAACCTGCGACCAAATTGAACTGAAATATTCGGTGACGACGGTTGTACGGTTGGCCGATGACTACGATGACGAAATTGTGGCCCGCTGGGGGGGCAAACGCGCTCTTGATCGCTGGTCGTCTTGGTGATTTTTTGCAAAGAATCTGGATAGACTGCGTCGGTTTTCGCAGGCTTAGACAAAATTAATGTCAGATTTCTGAAAAATTCGCCAAGATTATCCTTCGCACGCGTAAAAACCTGGGGGAACGATGGGACGACCGAGAAACTGGCTGGGTGGCAACTGGATCTGGATGATCGTTCTGGCGCTGGGCTTCCTCATTGTCTGGCCCAGAGGCATGGCGCTGCAGGCGATCGAAACCGTGTCAGGACTCCCCACTGTGCACGAAGTGACCGATATGGCTTTGGTGCCTACAACTCCAGAAACGATTGGGAGTCCCTTAGATTTTTCAGTCTCCGCGCCACTATTAGCGCAGACTGCGCCCAACTATCAGCCCCGTCAGGTGATTCAGCTGGCTGATCCATCTAACTATGGCGATCGCTACAGCAGCGACGCCTATGGCCAGCCGGTGAATAATCAATTTATCGCGGTCATGCATGAGACAGTCGGCTCGGCCCAAAGTGCGCTCAACCTGTTTCAGACTTATCACACCAACGACAATGACCAGGTGAGCTATAACACGCTAGTGGGTCGAGATGGCACGATCTATTACATTGTGCCGCCAGAAAAACGGGCCTACGGAGCGGGCAATTCTATCTTCAACGGCCCCAACGGTCCCGAGACCGTCACAACGAATCCGGCCTTTCCGTCTTCGGTGAATAATTTCGCCTACCACGTTTCACTAGAAACCCCCAGCGATGGCCGTGGCAATGGCCCTAACCACAGTGGCTACACTCAGGCCCAGTATGAATCGTTAGCCTGGCTGATCGCCCAGAGCAGCATTCCCGAAAGCCGCCTAACGACCCATAAAGCCGTCGATCGCTCCGGCAGTCGTCAAGACCCGCGGACGTTTGATACCGGTCGATTTCTGACGCTGCTGCGTCGTTATCCCAACCGCGCTGGCTTGTCTTAAACCAGCGCCATGCTGATGGTGTCAGGGTTTGACTGTTGCATAGCGGCGGCAGTGATGGCGAAGCCGTCGCTGTCGTGGCCAGGAAGGCTTCGCGATCACAGTTGCGGGGTGGAGCGAGCTAAGGTCTTGACTAAAGAATTGAGGGATTGGCGCAACGGCGCTCCCAGATTGGGGTGGGGTAGGTAGGCGGTGAGCGCTAATACGGCACTCAAGTCAAACACTAAGCGCCACGGACGAACTGCAGTTGTCTGCATGCAAACAGGCCTCTAGAAAATAGTTTTGGAGATCAGGACAAGACTGGAGGGGGCATGGCAACGGGCGATCGCCCGTTTTGGGGGGCAAGACCAAGGGGGGGCTGCGTTGTATGAATCGTGACCTAGCTCGGGTCCAACCACGTTAGTGATTGGACAGATTGTGAATTGGCGCGATCAGCTGATCTTGGCGTGCCTTCGTGGGGGTAGACCGGCACTCAAGCCTCCTGAGAAAACCTGTCAAATTGTTTACCACTCATCGACGGTTACCCAAAAGGCCTCAGGCTTATGACCTCAGCTCGATGGGAGAGCATGGCAGCGAGCGATTTTACCGCTACGAAGACTCCCGGCGGGGGATAATTTGCTCTACCAGTCAACGGATCGCTGTTCCGCGTCGTCTCCCGGTTCTTCATCAGTTGCTCATGGCGATGTGGCGGGTTTGTGAAGCGCCACGCCTGCCATCACCAGCAAGATTCCCATGACGTCTCTCAGCGTCGGAATCTGACTCAGCACGATCGCGCCCACAATTGTGGCGGTTGCCGGTAATAGCGCTAGCAACAGCGCATAGGTGTTGCGCGGTAATTGAGACATGGCGAGCTGATCACAGATGTAGGGAATGACTGAAGAACTAATGCCCACGCCAATGCCCGCCAAAATCAGCAGGGGATGCACTAGGGCCGAAACGGCATCGGCAAAGCCAATGGGCATCACAAAGATGAACGCCGCGGCCATGGCCGCCCCCAATCGACCTACGCCCTCTCCGGCGCCCTGCTCGGAAATGCGGTGCCCCAAAATAATGTAGGTCATGAATAAAAGCGCATTGACCGCGGCAAACGTGAGGCCCAGGACGTCATTTGACCAGCGCACATCAATCAAAATAAAGACCCCCGCGATCGCCAACGCCAGGGCCGCATAGTTGCGTAGGGCTCTCAGGCCAAATAAGGCCACCGCAATGGTGCCGACAAATTCCATCGTGGCGACCAAACTCAACGGCAACCGGTCAATGGCGAGATAAAACGCGCTGTTCATCAGAGCCAGACAAGCGCCCAATAGCAGCAGCAAAATGACCGTTGCTCGATTTGCTGAACGAAAGGTTTTCCACGGTTGAGTCCAGAGTGCAAAGATCAGGGCCGCACTGGCAATTCGGAACCAGGCGACGCCCAAAACGCTGATGTTGGCAAACAGCAGGACCGCAAACGAAGGACCTAAATAATGAAAGATGGCACTGATGACAAACCAAAGGTGCGGGGGCGCTGCGGTGATTTTGGCCGATATAGTGGCTAGTACTTTCATGCGTTGGGCACGGAATAATGGGTGCGCCAATACTACCAACGCCTTTTGGGAATTTATATGCTGTATTCAAGGCTAGAATTTTAAGTAGCCTTTAAAAAGTAGGAATTTATGAAGGAACACCTTCGTATACAGAAATTGCTGCTGGACGATGTCGATGGGCGTCTACTCGACATCTTGCATCAGGATGCTCGCACCTCGATCGCCGATTTGGCCAGAGCCTTGAATATGTCTGCGCCTAGTGTCTCGGAGCGGTTGAAACGACTCAAAGAATCAGGGGTGATTCAGGATTTCACAATCGCGGTAGACCCTAAGATGCTGGGCTATGCGTTGTCGTTTTATATTCGGATTCGCCCGCTGCCGGGCCAGTTGGCCAAAGTGGTGGCGATGATTCAAGCAATTGCAGCAATTGTGGAATGCGATCGGGTGACGGGGGATGACTGCTTTATCGCAAAGGTTCACGTACGATCGACGGATGAGCTGGAGCACATGATCGATCAGCTCCTGCCCTATGCTCAGACCAACACGTCTCTGATTCAATCTTCACCGGTCAAAAGACGACTGCCGCCATTGGCTGAAAACTGACTTTTCACCGTTCAAGAGAGCGGTGAACGGGAGCACCAGTTCAGTATTGTCAGAAACCCGGTTTCTTGTGTCAGACAATGATGGCACGAGTCCCTTTTTGCCCCAGAAACCGTGTTTCTGTAACGAAGTTCTAGCGATCGCGTTATACCGATTCTGCATGACAGTGCTAGAGATCGAGGATCCCCCGCTGTCGCCACCCCCTTG
>CALCPB010000653.1 GCA_937897665.1 uncultured Halomicronema sp.
AGCTGCTCATCCGCGTCCCGGTTGTACTGCATAAAGACCAGGTTATAAAACTCGATAAACCGAGTGTCCTCTTCCAAGTCGCTCGCGTCGTCGCCCCGCTCTGGGTGAAAGTCATAGTAAATCTCGGAACAGGGGCCGCAGGGGCCGGTGGGGCCAGAGGTCCAAAAATTATCCGCCTCATCCATGCGCAAAATGCGATTGGGGGGCACCCCGATCTGATCACGCCAGATCGCAAAGGCTTCATCATCTTCGCGAAAAACGCTCACTACTAGCCGCTCTGCCGGTAGCTGAAACACTTCGGTCGAGAGTTCCCAGGCCCAAGCGATCGCCTGCTCTTTGAAATAGTCACCAAAGCTAAAGTTGCCCAGCATCTCAAAAAACGTGTGATGCCGCGCCGTGCGACCGACGTTTTCAATATCGTTGGTGCGAATGCACGTTTGCGAGGTGGTGGCGCGGTCTACCGTGGCGGGGCGCTGCCCCAAAAAGATTGGCTTGAACTGCAGCATGCCCGCGATGGTCAGCAGCACCGTGGGATCTTCTGGCACCAGGGAGGCACTGGGCAAGATCGCATGCTGCCGTTGCGCATAAAACTCTAGAAAGGTTTTCCGAATATCGGCACCCTGAGTAACCACAGGCTGAGAGGGAGAAGTAGACATAGGACGAGGGACGCGGGGCGATCGGGGACGCGAATAATTTTGACGACTATTTACTTATTGTGAGGGATGTTAGCCCATCTCGTGGACAAACCCACAAGAAACTCACCAGACCGCTCAAGAGCGATGATCTGGCATCATCACCATTGCCCCTCAATTCGATTCTCAGCCTGGATGAGGAGCAACTTTTGTCCCTGTCTGCTCAGTCCAAGGGCCGTCATAATCAGCCCTCAATTGCTCAAGCTTGTGAGCATAGATGTCTTTCGGTATGCTCCCGCAGGACGCTATGCGGCGGGGCAGCGGCTGCAGACATGGAGGCGTTACGGTCACAGCACAGAGCTAGGAGCGGAGCGAGCATTCGGATAGGGGCTGGCGAGGCGGATGTGATGGCGACTGAGGCACACGGCAATTCTCAGGATGGCGGCCGTTTAGCGAGGAACTCAAGCCGATTTTGCTAGGGAGATCACAAGATCGTCCGGGAATCGTCAACATCAGATTGAATAAAAGTTAACCGTCAGCTAAAGTCACAGACCAACTGAGCGCGTGTTCATCAAGTCCCCTGGTCTTTAACAAGCGTGATTTAGCCACAGCGGCCCATCAGCAGAGAGTTTCGAAACCCAGCTCCCAAGGTGTCGAAGTTTTTTCTCTACCCTAGTGCGTCCACGTTTACAGATCTGGTGAGGGTACCTCAAGATGAGTATGTAGCAGTGAATTACACTCTTCATATACTTGTAGGCACTTGCTCTCCCGTGATCTCTCTTTTCCGCACAGGCTCACTTCTTATCCGGCAATGAATGCATCGGTTTTAATCGTTGGCGAGTCTGAATTCTCTGAACGCCTCTGTGAACAAGTTCGGGGTCTCGCTGTCATGACGTCTTGGCAAGCAGAGAGTGCAGACGCCGCTTTCAAGCTCTTTGAGTCAGAGACGCCTGACATCATCATGTTGCTGGCTAACGTCTCATGCAACTGGTAGTTTTGTCGCACACTCAAGCAACTGCGGCTTCTTATGTGGTGCTATTGCATTTTGTTAGACGAGCGTCTCTGCCCTGACGAACATACGTCAACAGAAATTCTGCTCCGTCAAACGGGCCTGACCACCACGGCGATAGAAACGGGGGCCGACGCTTACCTGTGGCTGCCCAAAATCGCCGAGAGCACCTCGGCAGCTTCGGCAGAGCATCTTAACCGTCTGCTGCAGGCCCATATTAGAGCCGCCACTCGGCGTAATCAGGCCTATCGAGAGCTATCTCAGGCGAATGATTTGCTATCTGCGATCGCCCTCGTTGACCCCCTGACGCAACTGGGCAATCGCCGCGCCTTCGATTGGGAAATGCCACGCCAGATTCAAGTCACCCGCGAGCAAAACCATCCGTTGAGCCTACTGGTGCTCGACATTGACTTCTTCAAACAGGTGAATGACGCCCATGGTCACCTCGTGGGCGATCAGGTCTTGCGCATGTTTGCCGAACGCCTGCGACATCACATGCGATTTTATGAAACGCCCTTTCGCTATGGGGGTGAAGAGTTTGTCGTAATTCTGCAAAACACCTCTTTTGAGGAAGCGGAGCAGGTCGCTGAGCGGCTCCGACGGCTGATTGATAATGCCCCTTTTGTGGTTTCTCAACGGCTAGATTTATCGCTGACGGTTAGCATTGGAGCTGCCACCCTAGATATTGGTGATGATAGTAAGGGCGAAGACTTGATTCGCCGCGCCGATAGCAATCTCTTAAAAGCCAAAAACACCGGTCGAAACCGCGTCATCATTAGCTAGAGGCTGTCATCATTTAGCGGCTGAGTCCTGATGCTGAAAGCGGTGCAGCCGCTCGCTAGGTTTACGAAGCGGGCGCGGTAATGCCCATACCGT
>CALCPB010000654.1 GCA_937897665.1 uncultured Halomicronema sp.
GGAATTCTGACGTAATTGATCGCGCCGAGACAGTCATGGATACGTTTGTGCTTTAAGAGGCTGCTGGCAAAATGGTTGAATCAGTGCCTGGTCTAGCAGACCATTTTCATCTCCAAAGTTGGCATAACGTTCAGCGCTCTATTGCGGGACGAAATTATTTAAGGAGAGGGTGTAATTTTTTCCAGGTCGCTCTGTGGCGTTGTCCCTCATCTTCCCGAAAGATCCCGGTTTGGACAATAGCCTGGCACATTCTGCATTGTTCTTTCCTCGAAGTTTGCCAAGTCGCGTAATGACAACCGGTTTGAGCTAAACCAGCACGAGTGTCTTTATCTACCTTTTGTCAGCGGTTGAAAGGTCGGTGATTTTCTATCCTTGAAGAAACGGTTGAGGTTCCAATTACCGAAGAACCCAATCGATCGCGGAGGGAGAACACACCGATGACGGCTGAGCAACAAAGACTCCAAGCAACCCACAGCCAAGGTGTGCCCTGGAAAAAGTGGGGGCCTTATCTCAGCGATCGCCAGTGGGGCACCGTTCGCGAAGACTATAGCGCCACTGGCTCAGCGTGGGATTACTTTTCTCATGAGCAGTCACATCAGCGGGCCTATCGTTGGGGCGAAGACGGCATCTTGGGCATCTCGGATGAGCAGCAGCGCCTCTGCTTTGCGATCGCGCTGTGGAATGGGGAAGATCCGGTGCTTAAGGAGCGCTACTTTGGCCTCACGGGCAACCAGGGCAACCACGCTGAAGACGTTAAAGAATACTACTTTTATCTCGACAGCACGCCCACCCACTCCTATCTCAAAGGGCTGTACAAGTATCCTCAAGCCGCCTATCCCTACGCTGACTTGGTGCAAACAAATCAGGCGCGGAATCGCGAGGAGCCAGAGTACGAACTGCTGGACACGGGGGTGTTTGAGGGCGATCGCTATTTTGACGTCTTGGTGGAATATGCTAAGGCCGCCCCTGACGACATTTTGATCCAAATCACAGTCGTCAACCGTGGCCCGGCAGCTAAACCACTGACAGTGCTACCGACCCTGTGGTTTCGCAATACCTGGAGCTGGGCAGAAAACAGCCCAAAACCCCAGATCAAACTGGCCGATCAGCAAACCGATTTCACCACCCTGGCCGCGAGTCATCCTGATTATGGCCCGCACTATCTTTATTGCCAACACGTCAACGGTGACGGTGGGAACCCGATTCTCTTCACCGAAAATGAGACGAACAATCAGGCGCTCTTCGGTGCAGACAACACCACGCCCTATGTTAAAGATGCCTTCCACCGTTACGTCATCGCCGGTGATACTGCAGCCGTCAATCCTGAGGCGATCGGCACAAAGGCTGCCGCCCATTACCAATTGGCCGTTGGACCCGGCGAAACGCAGCAGTTGCGGCTGCGACTCAGTGATGCCGCGCAGCTAGAGCAACCTTTTGGCGATTTTGCGGCGCTGCTGCACCAGCGTCAGCAAGAGGCCGACGATTTTTATCAGACGGTGACCCCGTTTCCAATGGCGGAGGCCGAACGCGCCGTGCAGCGCCAAGCCTTCGCTGGTTTGATGTGGGGCAAACAGTTTTACGCCTTTGATGTAGATCGCTGGCAACAGGGTGACCCCACCATGCCGCCACCGCCGGCCAATCGCCAACCCGGTCGCAACCGCCATTGGCAACATCTCGATGCCTGCGACATCATCTCGATGCCTGATAAGTGGGAATATCCCTGGTTTGCTGCCTGGGATACAGCGTTTCACTGTATTCCGATCGCCGCGATCGATCCTGACTTTGCCAAATATCAGCTCGATATCATGACGCGGGAATGGTACATGCATCCCAATGGTCAAATTCCAGCCTATGAGTGGGCCTTTGGCGATGTGAACCCGCCGGTTCACGCCTGGGCCACCTGGCGCGTCTACAAAATTGAGGAAAAGCTCAAGGGGCAGGGCGATCGCCCCTTTTTAGAGCGGATCTTTCAAAAGCTGCTGCTAAATTTCACCTGGTGGGTCAATCGCAAAGACGCGGGAGACAACAACGTCTTTGAGGGCGGCTTTCTCGGTCTAGACAACATCGGCGTGTTCGATCGCAGCTCTGATCTGCCCACTGGCGGCCACATCGAGCAGTCTGACGGCACCAGTTGGATGGCGATGTACTGTCTCAACATGCTCACCATTGCGTTAGAGCTGGCGATCGAAAACTCGGTCTACGAAGACATGGCCACCAAGTTCTTCGAGCATTTCATCTACATTGCCGATGCCATGAACCACATCGGCGAAGACCGCGCTCAGCTGTGGGATGACGACGATGGCTTTTTCTACGACGTGCTGTATTTTCCGAATGGCGATCGCCAGCGCCTGAAGGTGCGCTCTGTGGTGGGGCTGATCCCGCTCTTTGCCGTGGCCACCTTAGAGCCCGATCTGCTGGCGAAAGTGCCGAACTTTAAACAGCGCATGGACTGGTTTATTGACAACCGACCGGAGCTGAAGAAAAATGTCGCCTGCATGGAAACTGAGGGCATGGGGGCACGCCGCCTTTTAGCCCTCTGCTACGCCACACTGGGTCGGGTCGAGCCCCATGACATGCTCCGGTGAATTATCGCTTATCTGATCGACGATTCCTAGTTTCTCAGCCCCTAC
>CALCPB010000655.1 GCA_937897665.1 uncultured Halomicronema sp.
TATGTGCTGTACTGGAGCCTGTTTGCCGCCGTGCTGATGCTGCTGGCGTTCATCCTCTGGCCGCGAGGTTCCGAACAGACTCATCTGTGGCGCGCCTGGCGACAGGGCTGGCGGCAGGCCCACCGCACGGTGAAGCGATCTCTGGCTGGACTAGTAATGCTCTGGGCCGGGGTCGGCACCTGGATTGGCTACAACACGATGGTCATGAACCCCTATCAGCCGGCGGGGAAAGAAGCTACCGCAGCAGCGATCGAAACCCGCTTTAAGCAGTACGAAAATTTGCCCATGCCCGTCGTCACCGATACGCAAGTGACAATCGAGCTGTATCCTGACCAGCGCTACTTTCAGGCTCAGGGGCAGTACACTCTGGAAAATCGCACCGACCAGCCCATCCGCGAGATTCACCTGCTCACCTTCATCAACCTGCAGCTCGGCGAGGTGGACTACCCAAGTGCGACGCTGCGGGAAGCTCACCCAGAGTGGGGCTACTACATTTACGATCTCGCCACGCCGCTCATGCCGGGTGAACAGCAGGCGCTACAGTTTCAAACCGCCACCGCACCCGCCCAGGGCTTTCGCAACCAGGTGGATAGCGATGACGTGTACATGATCTATCCCAACGACGTCGTCCACAACGGCACCAACCTGTACAGCCCCTTCATGCTGCCGTTTGTCGGCTACACCAAAATGGTGGAGCACAAGCAAGCCTGGCTGCGGGCCAACCTGGGATTGCCGCCGCTAGCAGAGCGGATGCGGGCCCACGACGACCCGACCGGACTGGCCCAAGCTTTGATGGTAAGCCACTTGAGCTGGGGCAGCACGGACGTCACTATCGGCACGGCAGCGAATCAGACCGCTGTCACGGCTGGACGTTTAGTGGATGAATGGGTTGAGGGCGATCGCGCCTATTTCCGCTATCAGTCCACCACACCAACACGGGGCAAGTTCACCGTTTTTTCCGCTCGTTACGACACCTATCGCACCGAAGACTATCGCGTCCCTATCGAGATCTATCACCATCCCCAACATGCTGACAATGTCGCGTTAATTGCCGAGCAGGTGGGTGAAGCCCTCACCTTCTACGAAGACACCTTTGGCCCCTATCCCTTTGAGCAAGTGCGGGTGACGGAGTTTGTCTACTACGACGGCATGGTGTTCTCCGAAGGCGGCACGATGGGCATTCCCGAAGTGCTGGCGTGGAAAAGTGAGGCCACTGGCGCGGGCCGGGAGTCCCTGGTGGACTGGGTGAGCTATCTGTTGGCTCATGCCTGGTGGGAAGATCAGCTGATTGCTGCCGATGTCGCGGGGGGCATGACCATTCGCGAGGCCCTCAGCGCCTATGCCAGTGAGCTCTATCAGCGATCGCAGCGCCCTCGCGAAGAACAGCGCCTCGCGAAGCAGCAGCTCATGCGCGACTATTTTCGTCAGTTGGGTAAAATCGACTTTCAAGAACCGCCCCTAGCCGATATTTACAACGAACTGCCTATCGCCCGCCATAAAGGCGGCATGGTGTTGGAACTGGTTGAACAGCAAATTGGGCAAGAAGCCCTGCTCACTGGAATTCGCAACTTCCTGGCTGACCATCGCTACCAAGCTCCTCCCTACGCCACGGTGTTGGATTTAAAGGATGCGATCGCCGCCCAAGCCCCTGAGGGCGATCAGGCTCTCATCAACGAACTATTTGCCGAGGTCATCACCTATCAGGGCGGCTTCACTGACGCTACCTACATACCCTTTTCCGACGGCCAATATCGGGTGCACCTCCATGTCGAAGCCCAAAAGCTCATCACCACCGATCTCGGCCAGCAAACCACTGCGCCGCTGGAAATGCCCCTGATGATTGCCCTGAAAAACCAAGCTGGCGACGTGATCTACGAAGCCGCCCATACCCTCGATGGCACGGAAAGTACGGTTGAGGTGACGGTGAGTGAGCTGCCTGCGGTGGCAGCGATCGACGGCGACTACACCCTGCCCTCCTCCTTCCTGCCAGACAACACCAAACCCGTCCGCCCTCTCGAAGATTAGACATTGGTTCAAGAGCAAATCGCACCAGTTTCTACTGCTAGCCGGTTAGGTCTTGATATTGCTGCACTGCATTCAATCCAGCAGTCTCCCCCGATCACAGCCGCGTCATTACGGTGTGACTCACCTCAACGCTAGCGTTACAAATCAGCGTGCATTCGCTACGACACCTCTGCATGGATTAAGAAATCACCAAGGAGGTGTGGTTTGAGGCGGCGTATCAGTATCTCACGGAGCATCCCAAAGCAATGAAAGCGGTGAATAGTACCGCGAAGAAGCGGTATCAAAGGCGGAAGCGGGCAGCGGATTTAAGGAAGTTGGAGACGATGCAAAAGCGGTTGAAGGAGTAGTTTATGCACAACCTGCTTACTTAGTGAACTTAGCGCCCACTACACTCGCATCGTCTAATGACAAGAATTTTGATTACGCTAACGCAGGGAGAGGGGTCTGGCTGTTGAGGCGCTAACTTGCAGAGATACCAAGTGCATCCTGAACTTAGAAAAATCGACAACTATTAAGTTTCACTAAACTTGGGATTGATCTCTCAGTCTCTATGTAGGCGATCTGTCAGATAAAACAATCCTAAAAAAGTTGTAATGATGAGATTAAAGAATACAAACATGTAACCAGCAACAAATATTGCAGTCAAAAGTACGTGATGTTGTGTTGGAACTAGAATCCTAATTGCGTCATGAAAGATTTGGGCAAAAACTCCTGCCATGAATAAAATAATGGATATAAATGAGCAGTAGCCAAATAGAAACGAGAGAAATTTACGGCGCGTTAGCTCCTCATTCCACTGTTTTCCTGCTTGGTAGTAGACAAAAACTGCTGGCTTTCCCGCAAGTTTCTTATCTAGACTCTTGTGTTCAAAAGTAGCGACGGCGGCTAAAGCGGCGATATAAAAACCAATCAAAAAGCCAATCGAACTATTGATAGAGGCAACCAAGCCACCCTCACCCAAAATATTGACATGCGGGCTTAAAATCACAAAAGTAGCGACAAAGCCCAACGTCAGCAGTCCTGGTAGCGTAACGTTAAACCATCGAAGCTGTTCATTCTCAATCAGCAGATAAGACAGGGGCTTGAGTAATGCCGACTGAGTGATTCGCCGCCTCAAGTATCTTTTCATTCTGCTTTATTGCTCGCTGTAGAGTCTTCTCCATAATCCGCAACATTTTTGATAGCATGTCACGCCGGATAGCCGCATGAGCCTGTTCAAGAGGGCCATCAAAATCTTTCAATAGCTCAGTTTGTATAAAAGCATCTTC
Source organism: uncultured Halomicronema sp. (assembly GCA_937897665.1). GTDB lineage: Bacteria > Cyanobacteriota > Cyanobacteriia > Phormidesmidales > Phormidesmidaceae > Halomicronema. Next base: position 3,294 of record CALCPB010000655.1, read on the forward strand.
TAGAAAATTGCTTTCAGGATCGATCTCAGTACGCTTGACCGTACCTTCATTATCTTTGATCCGGATGAACATGTGCTCATATCTTGATAGATCAGGTCTTTTTCTTAGTGACTTTGCAATACCCTCAAAAATACTGGGCTCTACTTTCTCTTGAAAAATAAGTTGAAATTCTTCTTTTTGCTCCTTAATGTAATCATACTCATCTATACCTCCACTCTT
>CALCPB010000656.1 GCA_937897665.1 uncultured Halomicronema sp.
AAACCTATTTCTCTGGGTGCCTGGGGTGTCTCAGGTGACGGTTTACTGGGGTGACGAGCGGCAGGAGCAAGTGCTGATTGATCCGGCCAGGTTGCAGAGCCTCAATGTGTCCATCAATGAAGTCACCGCTGCGGCCACAGGGGCTAACTCTAGTGCCCCCGGCGGGTTTCTGATCGGCGGCGGGCAAGAACTGCTGGTGCGCGGTATGGGGCAAATGCAGTCCATTGAGGACTTGCAGCAGTCTGTGGTGAAGGTTCAAGACGATGAGCCGATTCTGCTGCAGGATGTGGCGACGGTGCAGACGGGGGCCGCTCTGAAGCGGGGCGATGCCAGCCTGAACGGGCAACCTGCCGTGGTGCTGATGATCAATAAGCAACCGGAGGTAGATACTCCCACCGTTACCAATGCCGTGGAAGCGGTGATTGCCGAATTGCAGTCCACGTTCCCGGCTGATGTGCAGGTAACTCGCACCTTCCGACAGGCGAATTTCATTGACTCCGCCATTCGTAACGTCAGCGGTTCCCTACTTCAGGGTGTGGTGATTGTGTTGGTCATCTTGCTGCTGTTCTTGATGAACTGGCGTACTGCCATCATTACCCTCAGCGCCATTCCGCTGTCGCTGCTGATTGGCCTGCTATTTATGAACGCCTTTGGGTTGGGCATTAACACCATGACTCTTGGGGGCCTGGTGGTGGCCATTGGATCGGTGGTGGATGACGCGATTGTGGATATGGAAAACTGCTATCGTGGGCTGCGCACGAACCAGGCTCAGGACAATCCCAAGCATCCCCTCCAGGTGGTGTTTGATACGTCGGTGCAGGTGCGGCTAGCGGTGATTTTCTCGACGGTCATCATCGTTGTGGTGTTTGCTCCCATCTTTAGCTTGACTGGGGTGGAGGGTCGCATCTTCGCACCGATGGGACTGGCCTATTTGTTCTCCATCCTGGCCTCGACGCTGGTGGCAATGACGCTATCTCCAGCGCTGTGTGCGATTTTGCTGGCGAATCAAAATTTGCCCCAGGAAGGGACTTTCGTCTCGCGGCTAGCAGAACGCATTTACCGTCCGCTGCTCGGATTTTCCATACGAGCACCGCAAATTATCCTGGCCCTAGCGCTGGCGGCACTGGTGGCTTCAGCGGCGGTAGTCCCCTCCCTGGGTCGCGTCTTTCTGCCGGAGTTCCAGGAAAAATCCTTGGTGAACTCGATGGTGCTGTTTCCCGGCATTTCCCTGGATATCACGATGGGAGCGGGCAAAGCGTTGGCGAACTCTCTTCAGGACAATCCCCTCTATGAGTGGGTGCAAGTGCGGGCTGGACGCTCCCCTGGCGATGCGGATGGAGCGGGTGTGAACATGGCCCACGTCGATATCGAACTCAGTGACGAAGCGCTAAAAGACCGAGAAACCAGTGTCCAGCAACTGCGGGAAGCGTTCCTGGAATTACCGGGGGTCGCGCCTAACATCGGCGGGTTTATTTCTCACCGGATGGATGAGGTGCTGTCGGGGGTGCGGAGTGCGATCGCCATCAAGATCTTTGGCTCTGACCTGGCAGAACTACGCAGTATTGGTGAGCAGGTGCGCGACGCTATCGAACCGATTGCCGGGGTGGTGGATTTGCAGCTTGAGCCCCAACTGCCCATCCGTCAGGTGCAGATTCAATACGACCGAGAAGCCGCTGCTGGGTATGGTCTGACGATGGCCCAAATCTCCGACGTGGTAGAAACGGCTCTGAACGGGCGGGTTGTTTCTCAAGTGCCGGAAGATCAGCAGTTAATTGACATCACGGTGGCCCTGCCGGAATCGGCCCGTAACAGCTTAGATGCCATCAGCGCTATTCCCGTTTCCACACCGACGGGAGACCTGATTGCTTTGGGAGACGTGGCCGAGGTGGGCTACGGCATGGGGGCGAACGTAGTCAACCGAGAGGATGTGTCGCGCCTGATTGTGGTGTCGGCAAACGTAGCCGAGCGGGATTTGGGTAGCGTTGTAGGCGACATTCAGGCTCAGATTCGGGAGACTGTACAACTGCCTAATGGCTACTTCATTCAGTATGGGGGACAGTTTGAGGCCGAGCAAAACGCCACGAATAACCTGCTGGTGTACAGCATCCTGGCAGCGATCGCCATTGCCGTGCTGATGTTCTTCTCGGTGAAATCCTTACCCGCGACCGTGGCCATCATGATCAACCTGCCCTTGGCCTTGGTGGGCGGCATCATCTCCATTTTGCTGACCGGCGGAGTTATGTCGGTAGCGTCCCTCATCGGCTTCATTACCTTGTTTGGGGTGGCTGTCCGCAATGGCCTGCTGCTGGTGGATAACTACAACCGCAAGTTCGCTGAGGGCTTGCCGCTGAAGAAAGCCGTATTCCATGGTTCTCTGGAGCGGGTGAATGCCATTCTGATGACGGCGCTGACCTCTGCATTGGGGATGTTGCCACTGGCGATCGCCAGCGGTGCGGGCAACGAAATCTTGCAGCCCTTGGCGATCGTGGTGCTAGGGGGGTTGTTCACCTCCACTGCTCTGACTCTATTGGTGATTCCGGCTCTCTATGCCCGGTTTGGCCACTGGTTTATGTTGAGGCCCCCTCGAACTGACGTCTTGGGATAGAGATGTGGACCCTGCTAACTACTCAGATAGCAGTGACAATCAGGCTTTTCAATAAGAGATGCAGCAAGGCGATTTAAGGTGACTGCTGCCAATAGCCCTCCTCCCAATGTGCCTTCCACCGTGAGGTAGGGGATATCGAGCTGCATCAGTTGACGCCTAGCGGCAGGGGCATGACTAAAGCCGATAGGCAAGCCAATGATCAGTGCAGGCTGACAATGGTGTTGGGAGATCGCCTCGCAGAGTTTGATCAAGACTGAAGGTGCATAGCCCACAACCCAAATGTTGCCATCGATGAGCTCGGAGAGTCGTTCCTGAAAGTCTGTTTCTTGCCTGAAAGTATGTTCTGCATGGGTAACGCTACTGATGTGGGGATCTGCGAGCAATGTTGTCCATTGGCAACCTAAATGGGTGAGCCGGGTGTGATCCAGCGTATTGGTCACTGCTGGCACATCGCTGACAACAGTGCAGCCCCTTTGAAGCGACTCACGGGCTGCTTTGATAGCATCTTTGCTAAAGCGAACAAACGCTGCCAAGCTCACATCACCGCAGGCCAAAACTAGATGGGACAAGACATCTACCTCAATTTCGGGTCGTTGAGACAGATCGGGCAGCAAGTGCTGGAGAGCTTCGTAAAAGTTTTCGGGATGGTCGGATGCGGCGGCATCAAGATGATGCCAAAGGTCGGCGCTGAAGAACTGGGCGCTTTGAGTTTCGGCCTCCAAGAGCCGAAGTTGGGCGATCGCGTCTGCTTGAATTGACTGGCAGCCCTGGTCACGCCCCAGTAGACTTTCCAACGCGGTTGCCGTTTGCCGCAATTTGATGAGCCGCTGCAAAATGGTTCGATACTGCTGCTGAAGCTGGGGTAACAGCGGCTCCGTCCCATTGGATTCGGCCTGTTCGGTCAACAT
>CALCPB010000657.1 GCA_937897665.1 uncultured Halomicronema sp.
CGGTGGCTCCATCCGCAGATTGGGGTCATAGCTCAGGGCATCGATGGCCGAAAACAGCAGGCGCATCCAGGTGGTGCTGGCGGTGACGGGCAGTCCCGCCGCTTGGGCCTTCCGCACCAACTCCACACTGCGTGCAGTCGATAGGCGCATTAGGTGAACGGGGGTGCCGATTTCACGTACCAGCTCTAGCACCGTGGTCAGCGCGGCGGTTTCAGCGGCGACCAACGTACCGGGCAGTCCCCCCATTTGCGCCAGGGAACCCTCGCGGGCAATACCGTTCCCTGCCAGCGCGCGATCGCAGGGCCAGAGGGCAATCGGGCGCTGTAGGGGATGGGCATATTCCAGCAGGCGGCGCAGCAGGACGGGATTGCTCAGCGGCTGACCATCGGCAAATCCGGCTAGGGCTAAGTCTGCTATCCCGGCGATCGCCGCCAGTTCGGTCATGTGCTCGCCTTGAGCGCCGAGGGTTAGCGCTGCCCAGGGCAGCAGCGTTGGTCGCGGGGCCACCTCAGTGGCATCCGCCAGATTCAATAAATGGCGAATGGCGGCGGGCTGATCTAACGGTGGATCGGTATCGGGCAAAATGCCGAGGCGCGTCACCCCACCCGCGATCGCCCCCGCCAGCAAATCTGCTAGGGTTTCACGGGGTTCATTGCCCGGTTCACTACTGTGGCTATACAGATCGACCAGACCCGGCGCGAGAATTTTGCCGGTGCCGTCGATGATTTCCACTTCACTGTCGGGGCGATCAAGGCGGGGGGCAATGGCCCGAAACCGGCCCGACTCGATCCACACATCGGCAGTCTGATCGGTCTGCGTCGCCGGGTCGATCACTCGCACCTGCTGCAGTAAGGTGCCTGTCATGGTCCCTGCCTACCCGGCGGATGCCGCATCTCCAGGCGGTTCTGGCCTGCCCCCATTTAGAGCGCCCCCGCAGCCGTTTGATCAAACACGCTGCCCGAGAGGTGGATGGTGATATTCGCTGCCGTCAGCACCGGCGCACTCTCCACCCCGGTAGGATAGTCAATCACGCTCACCGCGCCATTGCCCTGCTTAAACTGCCAAAACGACGCTGGCCCTAACCCCATCACATGGCAGAGGATGGCTTTGTTGACGGCATCGTGCGCCGAGACTAGCACCGTCACGGGCTGGTCGGTGCCGCTGTATTGCGCGACGATGTCGTTCCAAGCGGCGATCGCCCGCGCCCATACCTGCTCCAGATTTTCGCCCCCCTCACCGGGCATATCCACCGTTTCGGGGTGGGCTTGCCACTGCTGCAACATGCCGGGATAGCCCGACTCGATCTCGTTTTCGTAGAGCCCTTCCCATTCGCCGTGGCCGATTTCCTTCAGGCCGTCGGTGGTGCTGAGCGTGATGTGGGGATGGTGCTGCAAAATCAGCTCTGCCGTTTCCTTCGGACGCGAGAGCGAGCTGCTCACCGCCGCGTCAATTTTCACGTCTTTCAAAAATTCTGCCGCCTGTTTTCCCTGGTTTCGACCGTTCTCATTGAGGGGAATGTCGATCTGCCCTTGAAACCGCTTTTGGCGGTTCCATTCGGTTTCACCGTGACGCACCAGCAGTAAGCGAGGGCCGTGGTAGCGCGATCGCCGCGCTGGCAAGGCTTCGCCCATGTGACTGGTCAGGTTCATCGACTCTAGCTGCACCCCTTGGCCTAACTCACCGGCAAAGTTCAGCAGGCTAATGGCGCAGTTGGCCTGCCCGAGCTGCTCGTGAATTTCTGGCCCTTTGCCCAAGGCGGTGGCGATCAAGGCGCGATTGATGGCGCTATGCCCGACGATGAGCAGCGTTTGGCCCGGATGCTGGGGCAAAATCGTTTGCCAAAACTGCGTCGCGCGATCGTAGAGCGATCGCACCGGATAAAATTCTGTACCGTCGGCCAGCGGCATTTTGCAGTTGAGCGGATCGTAGTGCCAGGCATGATAAATGTCAGGATACTGGGCCTCGGCCTCAGCAAACGAGAGCCCTTCCCACAGCGGCAGATTGATCTCTTTGATCATCGGTGTGGGCGCGGGGGCAGGGGTCTCGGGCAGTTCTTTTTGCAGCACGTCGACAATTGTGGACGCCGTTTTGAAGGCGCGCTTGAGCGGGCTGGCATACACATGATCAAAGGCAATGCCCCGCAGCGTTTCACCCACGCGCTGGGCTTGGGCCACCCCCATCTCCGTCAGTTCAGACACATCGATCTGCCCTTGAATCAGCTTTTTAACGTTGTAAGTGCTCTGACCGTGCCTGACCAAGATGACGCGCGTTTTCAAGGTGTTTCCCTCTCCCTGCGTAAAACCAGTCCGATTCTACCCCGAGGCGGTTTATCCCCATGAGGACTTATGCGTGGTCACTGGTATCCCCGAATTCCCGTTCTCAGCGATCGGACTCCTGATGCAATCTAGGCACCGCTGGGGAGCCGAGGGGCCGGGGAGCC
>CALCPB010000658.1 GCA_937897665.1 uncultured Halomicronema sp.
ACTTGACAATTTTTTCCGTGTGAATCCAGGTTTGATAAATAAGAACGATCACCAATGCAATCAGGGTCTGGATAACATCAAAGCCGATCAAAATCATCGGAACGAAGAAGATCCATTCAATCAGTCCCTCGATCCATGACAGTCGCAGTGATGTGGTGAGATTGTACTCGGGAGATGAGTGATGAACACTGTGATACGACCAGAGAATACGTATTTCATGTTCCCATCGGTGCATCCAATAATAGGTGATGTCTGCCAGAATGAGAGCGAGCCCCCAACTCCACCAAGTCAAGGGAATTCTCCAGACAATCAAGTTTTCGACGACAAATAGACCAAGAACGAAAATGAGCCCATAAACAGTGCGATCTAATAGGTGATTAACAAAGGCAATGCCAAAATTGGCAAACGTTTGCCCTTTAGGTCGGCGACCAGTAAAAATATCCCACGTCGCTTCAAGAATAATGGCGAGGAGAAAAACAAGGCTAATCAATTCGAGAGTGTCAAATGTCTCTACAAACTCATTGAATCGAGTGAAATCAATATTCATTCAAACCTACACTCCTTGGCTGAGGATCACGAAATTTATGAGCATGAAAGATAAAGATAGAAACGACATTTTTTTGACAATCTCTTAACCCCACAAGTTTTTTGGGGATGTTTTCATACTGAGCTGAAAGCACTCTCCTATATGGTTCATTTCTGGATTTGGATTATTTTATATCGAGCGCTTGGTTTATATAACCACAAAACCCTACGGTTCGAATAAAGAAAATTCCTTATTTCCTAGCTTGGAAGATGTTTTTCAAAGTAGGTAGTCAGCATTTGAGCTAGCAGATGAATCTGTTCCTCAAACGAAAAGTCATCACTCCCCTCTAATTGTTCAATCAAGATGCCGTTAATCAATGTCCAAATAAATCGAGCTAGCTTCAAATCCCCAAGGTTTAAAAACTCCGACATCTCTTGCTGGCTTCTTTTGTCAATCTTCTGAAAAATCGGATTTTGATCAATCTCTGCTGTCTCATGATGTTGATAAAAATCCACCCAAATCGCAGCTTGCTTAATAAAGTGCGCCTCATTATCAATCAAAAGCTTCTCAAGCCCTTGAATTCGTTCTGAGAGCGTATGTCCATATGTAGCCGCTTTGAATAATTGAAACTCTTGCATACTCATTTCTTCCACAAGTTGCTCAAACAAAGCTTGCTTGCTTGGGAAATAGTGATACATTGCCCCAGTTGAGATGCCCAGCTCCTTACATAATTGCCTCGTTGTGACATTGGCATAACCTTTCTCAGCAAACAAATCAAAACATTTGCTCAGAATTTCTTTGCGGTGCTGCTCAGAGTCAACTATCTTAGGCATTTTTTATATCGAGCGCTTGGTTTATTTTAATCGTCTCAAAGCTTAAGTGTCAAGTGGCACTAGGGCTCAAGAATTTCATTGCAACACTGCTCATCTCGGAATGAGAGGAGTAGAGGGTCTCAAGTCGTCATCAGAAACCGGCTAACAACTGATTAGAGAGAGTCTTTCCATCTAGAGTGATGGCCTCTCAATGTCATTGGGTTGCTGGCGATATCAGGTTTTCGATGACTTTTGTTCCCATTTGTATCTGAGATGTTGTTGCACCAGAAGGCTTACGTTAGGGCACTTTGAATTGAGGTGTGAGGTTTATCCGCCCAAGCATGTCTGAAAATCTGGCCAAGGATGACTGTGCCCGACTCTTGGCGCATAGCTAGCCCGGCCAACGGTGGCAGGAGCATCTCTCAGCAAGGCGCTTGCCGTAGGAGCGATCAGCAACGGCGAAAGGCGGTCTTAATTCCATCGGTGGCCACCCGTTCAACAACTGTGTTCTGGACGGTCAACAAAACCATGAATTTTTCGTGGTGTCGAGGGAAATAAGTGATCCTGCAGCAGGCATCCACGTTACGCTGGGAAAATCTGAAAGTGCCTACAGGCGGGTTTCGCGGCACCGTTCTTCACGCGGGTCAAAGGATCGCCAGTTGCCCTCTCGATATGGGGCAAAGAGTCATGGGTCACACCACGAACTTCCATCACTTCAGGCTGTGTCTGGCTCTCAAGATCGGGCACACTTTGATACCTTAAAGCTCGCATTGCCTCCTAACTTTGCCATGAATCCCATTACTCAGCTCAAAGCCAAACTGCCCCAGCCCCTTCGTCGCTTGGCAGATTTAGCTTACAACTACTGGTGGAGTTGGACGCCCGATCGCATGTCCCTCTTTCGCAGCATTGAGCCCACCATTTGGCAGACCTACTATCACAATCCGGTGGCGCTGCTAGAAGCCGTCACCTATGAGCGGCTCTCGCAAATTGCCGAAGACCCTGATTATCTAAAGCGTTTGCAGGTGTTGGCCAACCAGTTTGATGCTTACATGCGCGAGCCAAATACCTGGGGCAGTCAGGTCGCGCCTGATCTCTCTGCGGAAGAGCCCGTGGCTTATTTTTGTCTGGAGTATGGCATTCACGAATCGCTCTATACCTATTGCGGTGGGTTGGGGGTGCTCGCCGGTGACTACTTGAAATCGGCCTCTGACTTGGGTATCCCGATGGTGGGCGTGGGGCTGCTATACAAGCAGGGCTATGTCTGTCAGCGGCTCAATCGCAGCGGCTGGCAAGAGGATTTTTATCGCGATAATGATTTTGAACACATGCCGATAGAGCTGGTGCGCGATGAATACGGCCAGCCCGTCACGGTGAAAGTGACGGTGCGGCAGCGTACCGTGCGGGTGCAAGCCTGGAAAGTGCGGATTGGCCGAGTTGACCTGTATCTGTTGGATGCCGATCGCGCTGATAATGACCCGATTGACCGCAAGCTCACAGGGCAGCTTTATGGCGGCAATCGAGAAACTCGATTGGCGCAACAGATCCTGCTAGGTATTGGCGGCGTGCAGGTATTGAATGCCCTCGAAATTGAGCCCACGATTTACCATCTCAACGAAGGCAGTTCGGCCTTTGCGTTGCTAGAAGTCGCCCGCCAAGAAATGGAATTTTCGGGCAGTACGTTTGCTGAAGCTCAAACCTGGGTGCGCGAGCACGCCGTTTTTACGACCCATACACCGGTCTCAGACGGCAACAATGCCTTCTCCGCCGACATGATGGATTCTTTCTTTGGGCACTATTGGCCGCAACTAGAGCTGTCCCGAGAAGACTTTTTGCACTTAGGCGCCCGCCGCATCGGCGACCCATGGGAACCGTTTAGCCTGTCGGTGTTGGCGCTGCGCATGACCCGGCAGGCCAATGGCGTCAGCCGTCGCCATGGCGAAGTCTCGCGACAAATGTGGCAAATTTTGTATCCTGACCGCGCCGAAGCCGCGGTGCCCATCGGTCATGTGACGAACGGTGCCCATCTCCGCAGTTGGACAGCGCCGCTCTTGGTTGATTTATATCGCCAGCATTTAGGCAAAGAGTGGGCGCGGCTATTTGATAGCACGAAGCCGTGGGAAGATGCGGAGTCGCAGCGGGCCAGTCAAACCCTTTGGCAAACCGTGGATGCTTTACCCGATCGCGAGCTGTGGCGACGTCACTGCATTCTCAAAGAACGGCTGATTGCTTACACGCGATCGCGGGTGTTGGCTTCGCGGTTGGAGCGTCGTGAGGCCAAAGACGACATCATGGCCGTTGAGCGACTGCTCGACCCCAAAGTTTTAACGCTAGGGTTTGCCCGGCGCTTTAGCCCCTACAAACGCGGGGCGCTGCTGTTTAAAGATTTACAGCGGGCGATTCGGATTTTTTCCCACGCGCGGCGCCCTATTCAAATCATTTTGGCGGGCAAGGCGCGCCCCGGTGATGATGAAGGCAAGCGCATCATTCAGCGATTGATGGAATGGTGTCGTCATCCGGCTTTGCGCGATCGCGTGGCGTTTATCGAAGACTACGACCTGTTTACAGCCAAGCTGATGGTGCATGGGGTAGACGTCTGGTTGAATACGCCGCGTCGCCCCACCGAAGCCTGTGGCACCAGTGGCCAAAAGGCGGCATTTAACGGTGTGATTAACTGCAGCGTTGACGATGGCTGGTGGTGTGAAGCCTATCAGCCGGGGCAGTTGGGACGCCCCAGCAACGGTTGGACGATTGGCGAAGCCCTCGACAGCAGCGACCAAGAGCTGCAAGACCAAGTGGATGCGGATTCCCTTTATACCTTGCTAGAGCGCGAGATTTCGCCCTTATTTTATGAGCGCGATCGCCACGGCATTCCCCATAAGTGGGTCGCCATGATGAAGGCATCGATTCGCACCAATGCCCCCAACTTCAACAGCGATCGCATGGTCGCCGACTATGTGACCCAAAACTACCTGCCGGATGCCGCCGCTGATGCGGCTGCCCTCAAGGCGGGGCAGGTCGCTTAAGGCAATTTCTGAGCCAGTTCCCGGCATTGCCAGGGCTGGTTTAACCAGAAACCCCGAGTTCACTGCGATTGAGGTCTCGACAAATCCCACCCCGCCAGGAATTGTCTTGCGCCAGCAATCGCCTCACTTCATCCTGATGCCCCCTTGACTATGACTATTTGGGAAGCCGACTGTTATCGTCGTCCCCTGCGGGATGAGGCCCAAAACCCGCTGTGGGAACTGCTGATCTGCGATCGCGAGTTTCACTTTACCTATGGGGCCATAGCCCCCCAAAAAGCGGTCAACAGCCAGTGGCTGCAGCAGCAGTTCGCCGCTGCCCGGCAAAAAGCACCCCAGCCGCCGACCGAAATTCGCGTCTTTCGGCCCCAATCCGTCTCACTGCTGCAGGCAGGGGCACAGCCCCTCGGTCTTGTGGTCAAACCCACTCGGTTTACCCCCACGCTCAAACAGTGGCTGGTGCAGCGAGCGCAGTGGTATCAGTCGCAACCGACCTATTCCGGCGAACCCTATGAGCCCGTGCCGTTAGAGCGGCCCGCGCCAGTGCCGATTCCAGAATCACTTTGGGGCGAGCAATGGCAGTTTGCCAGCCTCTCAGCTCAAGATTTTCAAGAGAGCTTGGTACATGAACCGATCCCGTTTCAAGTGATTCCGGCTGAGTGGCTGCCGCTGCACCTGGGCCTTCCCAGCACCGCCGCCATTCCGGGGGTAGTGATTGATGCGGGGCAACGAGCCCGGCCCCTTTGCCAGTGGCTACAAGCCCAACAGCCCGTGGCGCTGAACTACCAGACAGGCCCACCCGATGGCGTCCTGCTCGAATCGGGACTAGTCGATCGCTGGGTGCTCACCACCTTTGAAGACGAGCAGGTTACTGTGGCCGGTCAGACCTTTCGTGATCGCCAGCAACAGGCCAAAGGTCTGCACTTTTTGCTGGTGCGACCCGATGATTCGGGCATAACCTTTACCGGACTGTGGCTGTTGCGATCGTAGGTCTGATCTGTGGTACCGCTGGACGGCGATTGCCTGAGCGATCGCCTTGAGAAAAAGCAGGCCGAGTATCGGGGTTTAGCATGGCCACCCCTCACAAAAAACGATGACGTCCTGAAATTTTGCTGCAGTGC
>CALCPB010000659.1 GCA_937897665.1 uncultured Halomicronema sp.
GGCCTCTTTGAGCAGGCTGATATTGAAGTTGAGTCAGTTAAATATGAAAACCCTAACCAGATTATCGATTCTTTAGTTTCGGGGAGAGCTGATTTTGGGCCTCCAGGAGCCGCTGCTGGGATTACTGTACTGGCTGAAGCGAAGACCCCAGGAACGTTTAAAGTGTTTGGGCTACAAGGGGGCGGCATCGAAAGTGACTTCATTAATGATGGGTTGATTGTTAAATCAGATTCAACAATTGCTACCTTTGAAGACTTACAGGGAAAAAAGGTGGGCACGATTCCCGGTATTCAGTGGAAGACCATTCTGTCTTACATCTTGAAGAAAAACGGATTAGAGCCGGGCAATAATGTCACGATTGAGCAAATGGCGGTCGGCTTACATTTGCCCTCAGTTGTATCCGGAGCAGTCGATGCCACTTTGTCGTTAGAACCTACAGGGTCGATCGCAGAAGCGACACAACAGGCTAAACGGGCTCTGGTAAATCCAGTTTCCATGTTTATTTCTGACCCCTTCTATTCAGGCGCAGCGGTACTGACCTCGAAGTTTTTGACCGATCGCCCGGAGACGGCCAAAAAAGTTGTCCAGGTGATTGATGAAGCCACCAAAATTGCCAACAATGATTTTGATAAGGTGCGTCCATATATTTCTCAATACACCGCTCTTGAGCCCGACCAAGCTGCCTATGTGGCGCAGCCTCGACTCAGAGGTTTCGATGATTTAGATGCGACCGATTTAGACTCTTACCAGAAATTTATTGATGTCTTTTATGAGGAAGAGGTCTTAGAGCAAGCCATGGCAGTTAAGGCACTCATGTTGGACAAAGCAGAGCTAGTCTAATGCTGGAAGTGCCACCCACTGACTATCATCAACCGATACTTCATGACCCGACTGATCAGTCGCCGATTACCAGGCAAGAAGAGGACATCAGTTTTTATGAAAAGCAGATTGTGGCGTTGCACAATCTGATGAGAGCAAAAAAGCAACTGCCCAGTTTTGATGCGGTACGGCGTGCGGCTGAAGAGGTGGATGGTCAGTTTGTTGCCCAGGCTTTTTCCGATGAAATCCCTGATTTTTTAAGGCATCGCTTACCTGACTATGGCGAAAGAAGAGTTCTAGCTATGGAAAGGGTTTTACAAGATCTCAATTACGTTTCCAGGGAGGAGTTAAAGCAACAGTTTCAAGCGCTCGACGAGACTGCTTCCTGCCAGCCTCTTGCTCAAGTTGCTGATGCGCCTGAAACGAATGAAACTACCTATGCACTCCCTCAATATCAAGTCGGTGACTTAGTTCAAGTGATTCCTCATGATAAAGCTGGCCACATCCGAACGCCCGTTTACCTGAGGCAGAAAAAGGGGATAGTCAAGTGCCTGCAGGGTCAGTATTTGAACCCAGAAGATTTAGCCCATTTTAAGTCTCCAGTTTTTCGGTTGCCCCTTTATTTGGTTGAGTTTGAAATGCCGGAAGTCTGGGGCGATCGCTGCCCTGCTAAGAGCCTGAAAGATAAACTTCGAGTCGAGATTTATGAGCCCTGGTTGTCGCCGCTGCCATAGCCTGATTTTTCTCCAGAGATCGAGAGCTACCGTTTATGTCTAACATTTCCACTCAAAATGATGAGCCTTTGCCCGAGCAAACGGGTTCGGCTGAGGCACACAATCATAGTCATGAACCGATTGCCGATGATGAGGCGTATTGGGCACAGCGCACCAGAGCGATCCAAACATTATTGGCCGCAAAGGGCTTTTTTACTGCAGATGAGGTTCGACGTGAAATTGAACGAGAAGATTCTGTCACTCCAATGCTGGGAGCGCGTTTAGTCGCCCGCGCTTGGGTCGATGCTGAGTTTAAGCAGCGACTTTTGGCCGACGGCAAAGCGGCCTGTCGAGAACTGGATATTGACACAGCTGAAATTAAAAGACTGGAGGCGGTTGAAAATACTCCGTCGGTTCATCACGTGGTTGTCTGTACCCTGTGTTCCTGCTATCCCCGAGCGATTTTAGGCTACCACCCCCCTTCTTGGTATAAGAGTACGGCCTATCGTAATCGAGTGGTTGTTGACCCCAGGCGAGTTTTGGCAGAAGAGTTTGGCACGGTTGTTCCCGATACGCTTGAGGTTCGAGTGATGGATAGCAACGCGGATACTCGATATCTGGTGATTCCCCTGAGACCTGAAGGCACCGAAGATTGGAGCGAGGCGGCCCTTCGCCAACTCATCACCCGCGACAGCATGCTCGGCGTGGCGATGGCTGAATCGCCACATAGCTGAAAAAGTCAGCCCAGTATTCTGATTAGACATGCCAGAAAAATCGTAAGCATTAACTTTCTTTATTTCTAAGCAAAAGAGGCTGAAAATGTACAGAGAGAGGAGACTGTCTGTGAAAAACAAAATCGTTATTCATAATCGTTGTTCAACTTTGAGGTAAGTTGCTGCGTGCTAGTGTGCCGCCTCTCAAGCAATAATTATTTTCTAAAGAAAACCCGAAATATTATTTCTGGAGACAATATAAAGCCCCACCTCATACTGTTTTTATTTATAACAGGAATCAAAAGGTTCGACTGTATACAGAAAGCGCATAAATTGGTGTTTATGATAATAATAAGAGCGATTCAATGACTCTGGCTTTATGGCTCTAATGAACTTTTGATTAAGTTGAGAAAATAGCTCTTTAAGGCCGTTTTTAGCTTAGTGAAGTCAGATTGACTTTGGGCTAGAGTTTTGAGTGTTTTGCTGGGTTTGATGATTGGGTGGTCGAGTGAAAAATATCCTTGGAAAGAGGTGTGTTCTATGAAGCAATCGGAAGCCTTGACGATCAGTATTGGTGTTTTAGGTGGGGTCGATGTTTTTTTGACCGCGACGGTGATTTTAGTGCCAGTTTGGGTGACTTTTACGGCTTGGGCCTCCTTTTTTATTGTGGGCGGTGGCACCCAGGGGTTTATTAAGTCGGTTGCCTGCAACATTACCGGCATTATCATCGCGGCTCTATCTTTGCTAGCGATTGATTTGATTGGTGCTAGTCCAATTGTTGCGGCCATTTGTGTGGGGATTGGCAGTGCTGGGATGGTGCAAGCGTCAAAGTTGCCGTTTACCCATGGCATTACTCCGGCGATTGTTTGGGGATTTTCTCAAACGGTCGGCACGGTTGCCGTGACCGGGTTGCCAGTGACTGCGCCGCTGCCCAGTAATCCCGTTTTGATTGCGATCGCCGCCATGGTTTTGGGTGCCATCTTTGGCTACCTGTCTGAGGCTTGGGGCAAGGCAATGACCACCTCTGCCGCTTAGGTGCAGTTTCGAGGTGGCTGGATGGAGTCTGGAAAACGTACCCTTAGCGAGAGGTTGATCGCGATGGCATTGATTCAGAAAGTTCCGGTGACGGTGCTAACCGGATATTTGGGTGCCGGTAAGACCACTTTACTTAATCGTATTCTGACCGAAAATCATGGTCAGCGAATTGCTGTGATTGTTAATGAATTCGGTGAGGTGGGCATTGATCATCAGCTGGTGATTGACGCTGATGAAGAAATTTTTGAAATGAATAACGGCTGCATTTGTTGCACCGTACGAGGCGACTTGATCCGAATTGTCGGTAATCTCATGGCTCGAGGTGATACCTTTGACCATTTAGTGATTGAAACGACTGGGCTCGCGGATCCGGCTCCGGTGATTCAGTCGTTTTTCACCGATGAGGTGATGGCTCGCCAAACTCAGTTAGATGCGGTGGTGACGGTCGTCGATGCTAAATATATCTCAGAGCATTGGGACAGTAGCGAAGCCCAAGAACAAATTGCCTTTGCCGATGTGATTTTGCTCAATAAATCAGATTTAGTGTCGCCAGAACATCTAGAGAATCTAGAGAATAAGGTGCGCGGGTTAAACGCGATCGCGACTATTCACTCTACGCAAGACTGTGCCATTGCCCTAGAGCAGCTATTGGGTATTCAATCCTTTGATTTGAAGAATGCCCTCAGTATCGATCCGCAATTTCTCGACGAAGATGCCCACGAGCATGATGAATCAGTTTATTCAGTCGCAATTACCGCGACGGGCACCGTCGATAGTGACAAGCTCAATCGGTGGCTCTATCAACTGGTGCAGGCGAAGGGCTCAGATATTTTTCGGATGAAAGGCATTTTAGATGTCGATAATGCCCA
>CALCPB010000660.1 GCA_937897665.1 uncultured Halomicronema sp.
AACCGTCAAACGTGAATGAATCCATGCGTCTCAGCGGAGCACGGCTTCTCAATTTTGAAGCGATCGCTGGTCAACGCTCTATTCGTCTAAATCAGACCTCGCCCCAACTGCCAAGCTACAACTCCCAATCAGCCTGAGATAGGCGAAAGATGTCGGCGCTTGTCTCATTGCTGCCGTAGCGCACAAAGCCGCCTGAATCGTAGATATCGCCTGCGTAGGTAATAGCGGCATGGGCATTGCGTGGACCTGGCAATGGCGACAGCGATCGCCAGTCCGTCAAATCCCCTTGTTCATCAATGTCTGCGGCTTCGACTGCGGTCAGTACTTGCTCGCTACAACCGCCCGCAATGATGACAATCGTGCGATCAACCAAGACGGAGGTGTGGCGCTGGCGCGGGGTTACAGTGCTGACCGGCATAAAGGACGACAGCGATCGCTCTGGCTGCACTTCAGCGCGCCACACGGTATCCACCAGTTGCATAGGGCTAAACTGTGTCCGACCGGAAATGCCGATAATGTGCTGATCAAGGGCGATCACGGTCAACCACCCAATCTCCGTTGGAAAGGCCGTCAACGACTCGAACGTGCCCACTGTGCCATCGTCAGCAATGGTTGCCGTAAACACCGTATCGCCCATCGTCGTTCCGGGCTGAAAGGTTTGGTTGCCGCCGATGACGTAGAGCTGGTTATCCACCAACGTGACCGCATGGATGGTCAAGGGCACCGACAACTGTCCCACCTCCACCCATTCTGTAATGTCACCGGGCGCGGTGGGCACAGCACGCCAAATGCGATCGGTGACAGTGCTGCCTTCAAAGAAGCCCGTGTCGCCACCAATGACATAGAGAGAGCCGTTGTGAACGACCGTAACGTGATGCTGCAGCCGCAAGGGCAAGCTAACAGACGCGGGTTGCCAGTCATCTAACGTTCCTGCGGGCGTGAGGGGCGCAAAAAAGACCTCAGCATAGGGGCCTCTGGTATCGTTCCAGCCCCCTAGCAAATAGACGATGTCGTCTAGCACGACAGTTTGGTGAGACTCCAATGGGAGTGGCAATTGCCCGACCAATTCCCAGGCAGAGGCTTCTGGATCAGACTCGGAAATACTGGGTGGAGAATTCCCGAACGAAGTGCAAGCTGCCGTGCTGACCGCCACCAGCAGGGCCGTGCCCCACCCCAAAACCGAGGTTGCTGAACTAACCACTGGATAAGCCCTCAATATTCGTCCAGTTTAGTTTGTGATAGTGGGCGTTGGAAATCTGGCTATGGCACTGTTTGAGTTGCGGTTTTTGATCGTTGCCCCGGCTTAGTTTCGATTGATTTCGCACCCGTTGATCGGTGCAAACTGCAAGTAGAGAATGAAGAGCACAAATGAATTAGATGCATTGATTTCATGGCACGACGCAAACGGGTGGGGATTTTAACCAGTGGTGGAGACTGTGGCGGACTGAACGCCGTGACCCGGGCTGTTGTGCGTCATGCCCGTGATTACGGCTTCGACATTTACGGCATCAAGGATGCCACGATGGGCTTATTGAGCCGTCCTGTCGCCGCGGAAATCTTAGATATCAAGCGAGTGTCGGGGATTTTGCGATATGGCGGCACTATTTTAGGCACCATTAATAAAAACAATCCCTTTGCTTATCCGATGCCCGATGGTACCATTGCTGACCGCTCGGAAGAAGTGATTGAAGGCTATCACCAGTTAGGATTGGATGCTTTGATTGGCATTGGCGGCGATGGCAGCCTGGCGATTCTCAACAAACTCGCGACCCAAGGTAATTGGAACTTAGTCGGCGTCCCCAAAACCATTGACAATGACGTGGGCACGACAGAGCATTCAGTGGGGTTTCATACGGCTCTGAGCATCGCGGTGGAAGCGCTTGATCGCCTTACCTATACCGCTATTAGCCACAGTCGGGTCATGGTGTTAGAGGTGATGGGCCGCGATGCCGGACACATTGCCATCAGTGCCGGAATTGCCGGTGGGGCTCACGTCATTCTGATTCCTGAGATTCCTTACTCGATGGATAAGGTGTGCAACAAGCTCTTAGACCGCAAGGCCCGAGGACATAATTTCAGCATTGTCGTCGTCGCTGAAGCCTTGAAAACGGAAGCCGGCGACCCCGTTAAATGTACCAATAGTCTCGGCCAGTCTCTATATGGCGGCATTGGCCAATATATCGGCAACGAAATTGCCAGCCGAACGGGCATTGAAACTCGAGTCGCAATTTTGGGCCATATGCAGCGCGGGGGAACGCCTTCTGCTCTTGATCGATTGCTCGGTGCTGCTTTTGGGGTGGCTGCTCTCGACCTCGTTGCCGAGGAAAAATACGGTCGCATGGTTGCATGGCAAAATCGCCGAGTGGTGAATGTTGCCATTGAGGAAGCCATTGCCCAGTATCGATCAGTCGAAATCGACGGCGCTTTGGTGGAAACTGCTTTGGGACTTAACACCTATATTGGTGAGGTGAATGCTTAAAGGATATTTGGCAATTCACTAGAGGCATCCAATCAGGCCAAATACTTCATCCTGTCCGCATCATGGTGAGGGAGTTGCCGGTGGGCGATCGCAACTATCGCTGTGCCGTGGTGCGAGGCGAACAGCAATTTTGAGCATGCCGTCTCTAGCGGTCTTAAAATTGACGGCGATCGCTACCCATCTGAGCAAGCGTCGAAAATTGTATGACGAAGACCGAAAATTTTGAACAGGTTGAGGTGACCTCTGCCCAACAGCTGCGCGACTGGTTGGAGGCCAATCATGCCCAGTCGGAAAGTGTCTGGCTCGTGACCTACAAAAAGCACACGGGTAACAAATACGTCTCAACGCAAGAAATTCTGGATGAGGTGCTGTGCTTTGGATGGATTGACGGCATTCGACGCAAGCTAGACGCCGACCGCACGATGCAGCTCATTGCTCCGCGCCAAACTCAGCACTGGGCCAAAACTTACAAAGATCGAGTGGCCAGGCTGGAGCAAGCTGGACGCATGCATCCCGCCGGTCTCAACGTGATTGCGGCGTCTAAGCGCAGCGGCCTGTGGAATTTTATGGATGATGTAGACGCCCTCATTAAGCCCGATGATTTGGTCGCCGCGTTAGCCGCCCATCCGGGTGCTGCCGATTATTTTGAGGCCTTTCCTGATGCAAGCAAGCGCAACATCTTGCGGTGGATTAAGCTGGCGAAACAGCCTGCCACCCGTGCCAAACGCATTGAGAAAACAGCTGTTTTGGCCGCGCAAAATATGAAAATACCGGGGACTTGAACCGCAACCAAAGCTGGCAAGGATTGCAGTCACAGGCTGGCAAAATTATGTGGACTTACGCAGTTGCATCCGGTTTTGGCCCCCTAGCCCCCAATCCTGAGGCAACCGGATGCAACTTCCCCCAGATTTTGAGGATGCAAGGGGGCCATGTGTAAGTCCTAATTACGGGAGCAAAGCCTCTGTGGGTGGCCAGGCAAGGAGGCTAAGGTTGCCATCGACTTATTGGACGTGAGCTTTGAGGATTGCCTGGGTCGCTTCATCAGCGGCAAACAGATGCTCGACCCGCAATGACGCCAGCGTAATATCTTGCGGGGTGCCAAAGGTAGTGAACAAGCTGAAAAACGCCAGCTCACCGTACTGCGTGGCGTAGCGGGTCGTCAGCACTGGTGCGGAAGGACGTGATCCGCTGGGTAGTAAGGGTAGCCCACCGCGACGATCGCGCACTCGGGCCGCGAACGCCACGACTATAGGCGCGATCGCCGGTTGCACAGAAGCCTCGTGTTTGAGGATCGACAGCATGGCTGGCCCGACCTCGGCTAAGTTGACGATGGGTTTTGTGAAGCCCTCGGGGTGAGCCAACAGATCGAGTAAGTTGACCGGTGCGGTGTCTGTGAGCGTCGCTGTCCACGGCATCAATGTCGCCGCCAGCCATTGTCCGCCGCGATTGAGTCGCAGCAAATTCCACTGTGCGTCGATGACCAACGCGGGCATGGGGTCGTGGGCAAATAGCAGTTGCTGCAGCGCCTCGTTGACCTGCGCCAGTGCCGGGTCATCTAACTGTGCAGTGCCATAAACCGGGGCATAGCCCGCCTGCAGCAGAGCTTCATTACGGACGACTAGCGGCGCTTCCAACGCTTGCAGCCACGCTAGCAGTAGCTCGCGACTCGGGCGAGCGCGACCGCTTTCGACAAAACTGATGTGCCGCTGCGAGACATTGAGGCGAAGTGATAGCTCTAGCTGGCTCAGCCGCCGGGCCTTACGCACCTGTTTCAACGTGTCGGGCAAGCTTTCGGTAGACATCGAGCTGGTGGCGGTAAACAACGAAGGCGATTGCCCATTTCATTACCTCAGAGGTAATTGCGAGCATAACCTGAACGCTCAATACTGAACCTACCATTCGTTAAGAGGTTTATTCATGCAACGCAGTTTACTCATTGTCACTCTGATTCTGTTCGGTGCCCTCAGCGCCATTGCCCTTTGGCAGCACGGCTATTGGGGCATTCTTGCACCCCACTTTCAGAGTTTTGGGGCGGCTCAAGTTTTGGCTGATTTAGTGATCGCCCTAGGTCTCGTCATGGTGTGGATCTGGCGCGATGCTGCCGCTACCGGGCGTAATCCCTGGCTTTGGCTTGGGGTCACGCTGGCAACGGGCTCATTTGGGCCATTAATCTATCTAGTTACTCGCCAATCAAAGGATGCCAAGGCCGAACCGTCCACGGTCACCGAGGCAGTTGGGTAGGCGTTGCCTTTGGCACAGTTGCAGCACCGAGCGCTCCATCGCCAGTCCGGGTTGGGCACTGCCAAACCCGGACAATCGGCATGACGAATGCTGCAGATGGCCTCTGATGCCGATCACGAGTCAGGAATCGGGAGATCTTGCATTGAAGAGGGTTGGTGGGCGGAAAATCTTAGAGGAGAGATGGCATGTTCCTCAGTATCTTGCTCTGGCCGATCGCACTGCCCCTCCTGCTATTGAGCTTCACTCCCGGTGGGTGGTACAAGCTATGGCTTTTTGAGATTATCGGTGCGGGCTACCTCTGGTTTGCCCTGTTTACCCTGTTGCTGCTATGGGCCTTGCTGCTATTCAAAGGGGGACGGCGGCGGCGCCAGCTGAT
>CALCPB010000661.1 GCA_937897665.1 uncultured Halomicronema sp.
GGCGTGTTAGCCCCACGGCGGCCAAAATAAAGAACGTCAGAATGCAGAAAATGACGTCAATGAGGGGAATGATCTCGATTCTGACGTCTTCGGAAGGGGTATCGAGGAGATCAACTTTCATGGCCGGTACGCACCTCAGCGACGACGCCATCAGGCTTAGCCTGCGCTTGGGCACGCTCATTGGCCGACCAGGCCTGACGATACAGCAGCTCTAGCTCACTGCCTGACTGCCGAAATACTTTTGCCTGACCAAACACAAAACCTTGAAACAAGCGATAGAAAGCGAGGCTGACGATCGCGATCACCAGACCGGCGGCTGTGCTGATCAACGCTTCCCCAATGCCTAAGACCGTGCCGGAGGTGCTGTCACTGGCTAAGTCTGATAGGCGAATTGAACCGAGGGAATTAATCAGGCCCAACACCGTGCCTAACAACCCCAGCATCGGGGCCAGCGCAATCACGGCTTCCAGCCCTTTCTCACCCTTGCGCATGACAGTCAGTTCTTCATCGGCAGAGGTTTCCAGTGCCAGGCGAAACACTTCAGGATCAGGCGTCTCTAACGACAGCGCTGACCGCAAAAATCGGCCCATCGGCAGCTTGTTCGCTTGCTGGGCAATATCTTTGGCGGCGGTCCAGTCGCGGCGGGCCGCTTCGAGCACTCGACCGGCAACTTCACGCTCTTTAGTCAAAATGCGCGACCAAAACCAAATGCGGTCAATGATGGTACCAAATGCCAGAACCGAGAGGAACAGCAACGGCCACATGGCAATGCCGCCTCGGGCAAACAGTTCTGTGATATTCAACAGGCACCTCCTGAATCTGGGCGAAGGACGCTACTAAGGCACCCTATGGTAATGCGAATAGTCCTGTTAGCGATCGCCTTGACCAAAGAAACATCTCCCCCAACAGGCATTCCAATTTTAGAGAGTCATGGACGATTTTGTTGAACCGTGGCCATAATTTGCCTATCTGTTGCCAAAGACGGGCAGTTCAAGGCATTGCTCCATCAGCGACAACCGCTTTTCTCCCGTCACGATGCGCTTCGGCTCTGACTGACAGCAACTTTTTGAAGTGTGACGATACATGTTTGGCGGTGGTTCCTGACCCTCTACAGCGCTCAGATAATTCAGATTTTGAACGCTTATGATCGGTTGATGAATTTAGAGCCACCGGGCTAACGGAAGCGTTGCCCCCGCGATCGGTTCCTCCCCGTGATCTGTCAGGATAATTTTGACAAAACGCCCTGTGTTGTCTCAAAAGCCCACAGGTTGGGCATTTTTGCAATCTTTGAACCGGCCCAGATGTCATCAACCTCTACTGGCTCACCTCTGCTGAGCGCGTTGAAAAGTGATTCATTTCACCGGTTCAGATGAGCTGTGTTCATTGCCAGCCATGCCCGAAGATTCCTGTCACAAGCTGCACCATCGATTTTGTGCATAGTAGCAATCTGCTTTGTGCTTTGAAGGTTTAGGGACACACCTCGTAGGGTACAGACAGCCAAAACTTACAGCGCTAAGTGCGCAAGCGAGGTTGAAGGTGGTTTGTCCCAATCAGATTCAAGTCCGTCAGCAGTTAGAGTCGCTTTATCAGCGATCGCCGTCGATTCCAGCGCATGTCCGGCTGCTTCAACTTTCTCAGCAAGTTGGGCAGTGGTTCGTTCGAGAGCTGACGCGCGATCGCACTGAACCCCGCATTCGTCAGGATTTTGATGGGCACGGGCGCATTTTTTGGCGGGTCTATGATCCGCTCACTCGGCGACGCGACATCTGTTGGTCAGAGCGAGAAGTGCGACTGTGGCTAGAGCGCCGCTATGCGGAATAGCCGTTGCGCGATGCGCAGTTGCTAGACGGTGTCGCTTGCCTGCTCGGTCGGCTCCCCGGACAGCGCCGTTGCGGTTCCGCTCGGCTGGGGCACTGCGGCTGCCGGAGTCGCCCGGTGCAACACCTGCTGCAGGGTCGCTACCGGTACCTCGTAGAAGTACCGCTGCCGAAAGGACTCCTCTTGAACCGCCACTAAAAAGTCAGCCGCAGCGAGTTCGGATTGCTCAGAATTCGGTGGCTGCGCTGGCGCCGCTAGCGCCAACTCCGTCTCCGTCTGCTGGAGAGTGAAGCCGAGGGTCTGCAGAGCCAACAGACCGATTTGCAGGGTGCGATCGCTGACGGCCAGTTTCGCCGCTACCCGCGATCGGGCATGCCATGCGCCGGTGCGAGCCAGGTATTTGGCAATGCCCAGCAGTTGTTGCCAGCGCTGGGTAGGCGGTGCCACGGGCGGCGGCGGATAGGCTAAGGTCAGCGGCTGCGCCTCATCGGCATAGCGGGTAAACGCTGACCAGTCGAGCGGACAGGTCAACAGCGCCGGAGGGGCCGCATTAGCGGGGGCGGTTTGGCGCTGATCAACTAGCCAACCGGCGGTTTCGGCGGTTGATGGCGGGTCGGTGGTCAAGGGCCGATAATCGATCAGACGCGCTTCGTAGCGTTTCTGATAGGCATTAAAGTCCAGCTCAATGACGACGTCATGGCACCCCGCTGGCAAGTCTTGACGGCGATGGCCCCACCAGTGACCAGGAAAGGTGGTTTGGGTCGCTGGATCGGTCATGTCAAAAGTCACTTTAAAATAGCGCTGTTTCCCGCCGCGCCGGTCTTTACTCCGCTCTTCTCGGAGGTGATCGATATGCACCTGCTGGAGACAAAGGCGCGGGGTCGGGTTGCCCATACCGTAGGGCTCTAGCAGCTTGAGGGCGCGAAAGAGATCCTTACCCAAATCAGCCAATCTCACTTCTAAATCAAGGGTTAAGGGGGGTGGCTGAGTCAGATTCGCCGTGGGGAGCTGCGATCGCACGGCTCGATTCAAGCCCGCCGTAAACAGGGGCAGATTTTCCACCGGTAGGCTCATGCCCGCCGCCAAGGGATGACCGCCAAAGCTGGTGAGTAAATGGGATTGCGCCTTGACCAGTTCATAGAGATCAATCTGCCGCACTGATCGCGCCGAACCACGGGCCATCAAGGGGTGACCAGCCGTCGCCGTCGTCTCCGTTTGAAACAAAATGGTGGGACGACCATAGGCCTGGGCAATTTGACTTGCGACCAGTCCCAGCACCCCCGGTGACCACTGCGGATCGCTGAGTAAAATCACCTGGGTCGTACTCAAGTCAAGCTGGGCCAGTTGCGCTTCTGCTTGGGCCATCACCGAGGCTTGCAGGTCTTTGCGGCGGGTGTTAGCCAGTTCCGCTTCGAGGGCGAGCGCTTCGGCACGGGGGCGATCGCGACTGGTCAACAGCTCGACCCCAAAGCGCGCATCGCCGTGAATCCGACTGACCGCATTGATGCGCGGGCCAATGCCAAACGCCACATCGGAGGGGCGATCGCCCGTACGTTTGCAAAACTGCAGCAGCTTTGTCAACCCTGGCCGCAATCCTTGTTTAGCTTGGGCTTCGAGCTGCTTGAGCCCGACCTGAGTGAGATACCGGCAGTCACCTCGCAGCGCCACTAAGTCAGCAATCAGGCCAATCGCCACCAAATCTAGTACGGTCTCTAGGGGCTGCTGCGGCACAGTGGGTAACCGGTCATAGAGCGCTTCGAGCAGCTTGTAGGCCACCGCCACTCCTGACAAATCATGCAGGGGATGAGCTTCAGCAAGCTGGCGCGGATTGATCAGCGCCACGACGGGCGGGCGCGTCTCTGGCAGCGTTTGATGATCCGTCACAATCACGGCCATGCCGAGACTTTGGGCATAGGCCAGCTCCGGGCCAGCAGTGCTGCCCGTATCGCAGGTGACGATCAGCGTGCAGCCCCAATCGGCCAGATCATCTAGCCCGGCTTTTGACAACCCGTGGGATTCGGTAAAGCGGTTAGGCACGTAGTAGCGCAGTTGGCGGTGCTGCGCCCAAAACTGTCCTAGCCCTTCCCATAAGACGGCGGTGGCGGTCAGACCATCCGCATCAAAATCACCCCAAATTGCCACCTTTTCCGAGTGCTCGTGGGCCTGCTGCAGGCGCGCGATCGCCCACTCCATTTCGTCACCGAAGGCCCAGGGCGATGTCGGTTGATAGGCCTCGGCTTGAATAAAGGTTTGAATGTCTGCGAGGCGACGCCAGCCCCGCTGCCAGAGCAATTGCCCCAGTAGCGGAGCGAAGGCAGCGGCTCCCTCAATCGTCGAGAGCCATTGCTCAAAGGCTTGCAGCCAGTCAGCGGGGGGCGATGACGGCTCTGCGAGACACCATCGATAGTGGGGATAGGCCATCGTCGAAACCACCGTTTGCTCATCTCTTAGGGCGCGTCATCAATTAAACTCGAAAGCCTGACGGTATGGGCATTATCGCGCCCGCTCCGTAAACCTATCTAGAGGCTGAACCGCTTTCAGCAT
>CALCPB010000662.1 GCA_937897665.1 uncultured Halomicronema sp.
CCTTTTAAAGCGGGCGTTTGTGCTTCTGTATTTAATGATTGGGCTAGATTTTTTCGCCAATGGCCAGAAATTGCTTGAGCTATTTCTTGCTCCCGCGACCGCCAATACTGTGCAATTTCACCTTTACCATTTAGAAGACTCTCTCAAAGTCTTTATCGAAGCCTTACTGATTGTGGCTTTTTACTCAATTTTTAGAACAGTTGAGTCTCAACAAAAAAGGCTGGAACACTCTCAGAGAGCATCCCAGCCAGAACGAGCATTCACTCATCGCTGAGCAGTTGGCCTAGGCGTCGTCTAATGCTGCAATACCCGGCAGGGTTTTGCCTTCTAAGAGTTCCAGACTGGCCCCACCACCGGTAGAGATGTGGCTCATTTGCTCAGCCACACCAACTTTCTCTACTGCGGCCACAGAGTCACCGCCGCCAATGATGGTCATGACGCCTTGGGGTGTCAGTTCTGCCAGGGTGTGGGCGATCGCCTCGGTACCCGCAGCAAACTTGTCAAACTCGAATACCCCCATCGGGCCATTCCAGATCGCCGATTTGCACTGCTTCAATGCGGCTTGAAATACTTTCACCGAATCGGGGCCAATATCCAAACCCATCCAGCCATCGGGGATCGCCTCAACGCTCACAGTTTGAGCATTGGCATCGGGAGCAAAGTTGTCAGCCACCACCACATCGGTCGGCAACAGTAGCTCTACGCCCTTTTCTTTCGCTTTTGCTTCTAAAGATTTGGCCAGTTCAAGCTTGTCTTCTTCTACCAAAGACTTGCCGACCCCGAGACCGCGAGCCTGGTAAAAGGTGAACACCATGCCCCCGCCAATCAGGAGCTTGTCGACCTTATCGAGTAGGGTTTCAATGACGCCAATTTTGCTGGAAACTTTGGAACCACCAATGATCGCCGCCAGGGGACGCTGCGGATTTTCGATCGCCGCTTGCAAGTACTGCAGCTCTTTGTCGATCAAATAGCCGCCAACTGCGGGGCTCAGATACTCGGTTACCCCCGCCGTTGAAGCATGGGCTCGGTGAGCCGTGCCAAACGCGTCATTCACATAAAGGTCGGCATTCGCTGCCAACTGCTGTGCAAATTCTGGATCATTTCCTTCTTCGCCGGCATAAAACCGCACGTTCTCAAGCAACGCAACCAGGCCATTTTGCAAACCATTCACCGCTGTTGCAACAGCCGCGCCGACACAATCATCGCACTTCACGACCGCTTGGCCAAGCAGTTCTGACAGCCTCTCCGCCACTGGGGTCAAGCGCATTTCCTCAACGACTTTGCCTTTCGGGCGACCAAAGTGACTGCACAAAACGACCTTAGCGCCTTTTCCCGTCAGCGCTGTGATGGTGGGCAATGCCGCCCGAATCCGGGTGTCGTCAGTGATTTTGCCCTGATCGTCTAGAGGGACGTTGAAATCTGCCCGCACCAGCACTCGCTTACCCGACACATCGGCTTCGGTTAGCGTTGCCACTGTCTTCTTTGCCACAGGTCAAACCTCCTAAAACTGCATTTATTACGTTTATGCATGGCTTTGGCAAAGAGACGACCAACCTTGATCTACTCTAAGATTGAGTCCGCAAGCTCATGGTGTAAAGCAAGCCGCATTTTTGTTGCCAGTGCTACCAGCCATGCCCGAGAATCATTCTACCGGAGTCTGTGTATTCGTCTGAGGAGCTATGTTCAAGACGATTCTTTTCCCCATTGATATGAGCCCCGAAGCTCAACAGGTCGCGAGTTTGGCCATTGACTTAGTGCGCCAGCACCAAAGTCAACTCGTATTGCTCTCAGTTGTAGAAGCTAACGAAGATCCCGCTCATCCCCAACAATCTTCTGCCGAAGCCGTTGCCAAGCTGTTGGCTCAAGCTCAAGCTTTATTTGACCAGCATGGGGTGGCTAGCAAAACCTTAGAACGTGAAGGTCAGCCAGCATTTGTCATTTGTGACGTCGCTGACGAAATTGAGGCGGAGCTGATTGTGATGGGCTGCCGAGGGGTTGGGCTCATTGAAGAAACGATGGCCGAAAGTGTCACCAATCGAGTCATTAATCTTGCGCCTTGTCCCGTTCTGATTGTGCCTTAACGAGCTCCTGACAATTCAGCTCGTTCCCCTTGCTAGCATTGACTACAGGCGGTACCGCTTGCCACACGCCCCAAATGCAAGCCGCTTGGCATCCTCAGAAATTTGCAGATTGAATCCCCCTGGCTGAGATTCACTGGCTTTCACAGCGCCCGATCTTCTCAACTCCTGGCAGTGCATTATGGTGATCAAACTTGTCCGCCAAGGACAGTCTTTCGGTGATGTGAACACTTCATCCCAAGACTGTTCTTTTGCTTGCCGTTCTCTTTGGATTTTCCATTGCTCATGACACCTGCAATTCAGTGGTATCCCGGTCACATTGCCAAAGCTGAGAAGGCGCTCATCGAGCAGTTGAAACGGGTAGACGTGGTTTTAGAGGTGAGAGATGCTCGCATTCCCCTAGCAACTCGTCATCCCCGAATTGATCACTGGGTCGGCTCCAAAGAGCATATCCTTGTCATCAATCGCGTCGACATGATTCCGTCAGCGGCACGTACCGCTTGGGAAACCTGGCTCAGAGCACAGGGAGAGACCCCATACTTTACGGATGCGCAACAGGGCAAAGGCGTGGCGGGCATTGCCAAAGCCGCCCAAACTGCAGGCACCAGCATGAATCAGCGGCGGCGCGATCGCGGTATGCGTCCGAGAGCGGTTCGCGCCGTCGTCATTGGCTTTCCCAATGTGGGCAAATCAGCTCTGATCAATCGTCTGCTCAAAAAAAAGGTGGTCGAAAGTGCTCGTAAACCTGGCGTCACTCGTCAACTGCGCTGGATCCGCATCGCTGATGATCTCGAACTGTTGGATGCCCCCGGAATTTTACCTGCCCAGTTGAAAGATCAAAAAGCAGCTCTCAGGCTAGCGATTTGTGACGATATTGGTCAGGCAGCCTATGATAACCAGCGCATCGCTGCGGACTTCGTAGAGTTGTTCAAAGCTTTAGACAGTCGAAGTCAGGCAGTGCCTTATTTAGCAGCGCTTAGCGATCGCTACAGCCTGCCTGTTGCCCAACTTACGGGCGAATCGTACCTACAACAAATGGCGGCGGTGAGATATCAGGGTGATCGTGAGCGAGCGGCGCGGAGCCTCCTCCGAGATTATCGAGTCGGGCATCTCGGGCACCTCCCATTAGAATGGCCGGCGTGACTTTCCGGTCTACATTGAGCCTCTTTCATCGGCTGAGAATAGCCCGGGACTTTACTTAGACCAGCGTTGACTTGACGAAAAATATGGGCATTCTTGTGAAGCACTCATATTGGTCACTGTAGATACCGAGAAAGCCTTAGGAGTAGTGATCACAAGCTCATACCATTCTCATCAGGCTTCTCGAGATAAAAGTGGACATCTATGTCAGCACCTCAGCCAGGCATCGTAACGAATCAATCACATTTGAAGTTTTTTTATCGCATCTGAATAAACCAAAAGCATGACCGTTTAGCCTAGAAGCAATCATCAATGATGCCTTGCATCATTGAGAAAAACTCACAAATATCAGCACCGATAGATCAGAGATTGTAACGAGCTAAATTAATTGCTAGCACTGAGTTATTTCACCTCTAGTATTGTGAATATTCAAAAACGCAACAAAGTAGATACACCAGTCGTCTCAATTCTAGTAAGTGATTTATCCAGCGTTGGTTCGGGACGTTGGGGCTTGGATAGTGGCGATCGTCCGTTTATGATCAGTAAGGCATTGAACCACATCGGATACACTTCAGAGATTATCGGCTTGGGAGATGTCGACTACTCAAACACCCAAGAAAATTCCTCCATCCAAATCATCCGCAGGGAAGGGGGGCGAAAAATTTGGGCGTCTTTCCAAAAAGCCATCTCAGCAATCAAGGGAGATATCGTATACGCCTACAAGCCTAAGGTTACTAGTTTTGGCCTAGCACTACTCGCAAAACTACAAAAGCGAAGAGCAGTTTTTCTAGACATTGATGACTGGGAACTAAGCTGGCATGGAGGCGACTCGTTTCAATACAGGCCTAGCCTCAAGCAATTTGGCAGAGATATCCTCAAAACGGAGGGCAGTCTTCGCAACCCAGAGCATCCAACGTATCTGCAGGGCATGCAAAAACTTATCCCTCTCGCAGATAAAATAACCACCCACAACTCTTTCCTACAAAGTCGCTTTGGAGGAATCATGTTGCCTAACTGCAAAGACATTCATCTTTTTGATCCATCTCACCATAGTCCATCACGCAATCGAGAAGAATTAGGATTATCAGAGTTTAAGATCCTGATGTTTCCAGGAGCACCTCGCCCTTACAAAGGTGTTGAAGAC
>CALCPB010000663.1 GCA_937897665.1 uncultured Halomicronema sp.
CGATCTGAGGGAAGTCATGTTGATGCCCAAAAAACTCCTTGAAAGCCAGGCTTAGTATTTGCTAAGCCTGGCTTTCAAGGAGTTTTTTGGATTCTTCTACAACCATAGAAGTCTTACTCTTCGTCGTCTTCCTCTTCATCAGTGGGATAGACAAATCCCTTGGAACGGCCGGTGAGTACAGACTTGCCTTGAGACAGGGCTTTTTGAGCTTGCAGCGCTGCAGTGCGCTTCCAGTGCGCTTTGCGCTGATCACGCTTACCTTTTGAGGTTTTCTTCTTGGGAACCGCCATGGTCGCTAAAAACTTGACAACCTTTCAATATTAGCACCGTCCCTGAAGAGAAACTGACGATTCATTCACTCTTTTGTCATATTCATCAAGGATTTTGTTGTGGATGCAGCGGCTACAGATCAAGCAGCGTTGAAGCGCTGTCGTAATAGCGGGCCCAATATTGTGGATCGGGTCTTTCTTGCCATTCGCTGCGGGTAACTTGCGCTTCTAGGACTGGAATGGCAATTCCCTGATTTTCGCCCACGATGGTAATGACTACCTCTGAGGTGAGCACGTCGGCATCGAAGCTGCGTTGAATGCCCGCTCGGGCTACTGCCTCGCTCTGGCGCAAAAAGGTGTCATAGCTTTCATTGGGATTGCGAATGACAAACAGAGTCACTCGGGCCGTGTAGGCGTGAGCCACCTGAGGTTTACTGAGTACCGTGGCTAGAGCGATCGCGCTACCGCTGGCGGCAAACACCGCGAGACTGAGCCCACTCGACCATAATCCTCGTCCAGCTTGCTTAAACGGAGCTGAACAGGAGGTTTTCAGAAGAGACATCATGGCAGGCTTCTCCAGCAGTAACGAGTGTGTAGGCAGCAGCCACACAGTTGAAAGCGCCTTAAACTTAGCGGTTGTCTAATCGGTCGTCAATGCTCACGCTGAGTTGAAGGTTGTTTGGGCAAATTAAAGTTATTTGGCAAAGCGGTTCAAAAGCCATTGGCTCGCTAGAATGAGCATCGTTTCAGAGGGTTTGTGTTATCGTCTGTTGTCATCCTCTGGCTTCAGCACAGCCCGAGTGATGATGGCTGCCCGCCAAGGCGAGGGTGAGCGGCTGAAGACGCGTATCGGGGTAAGGCAACTTATGGCTAATCATTGGGCTCTCCTCATCGGGATTAATCAATATAAGGCGCTGCAGCCTTTGATGTATGCACAGCCTGATGCCGTTGCTCTCCGCAACTTCTTTGTGGATGAGCTGGGGGTGCCGGTCAACCAGTGCACGCTGTTGACGGATGTCTCCGCTGCGATCGACCCCCACGCCTATGCCCCCTTGCGCCAGGAAATCGAGGGCCGGTTGCGAACCCTTTGTCGCGAACAGGTGCAGCCTGGTGATTTACTCTGGGTCTTTTTTAGCGGCTGTGGCTTAACCGAGGCCGGTCAGGACTATTGGATGACCCTCGACTCTGAGCCAACGCAGCTGGCCGAGACCGCGATCGCCCTGTCGAGCATTTTTGACATTTTGAGTACGGCTAAGACTGATCAGATTTTGCTGGTCATGGATATGAACCGGAGCCAGGGGGCCGTGGGTCATCGCCAAATTGGTGCTCAAAGCCTCACCCTCGCCAAAGACTACGGCATCACTACCTATTTATCCTGCCAACCTGACCAGTTCTCCCATGAGACCATGTATCTGCGCCATGGTCTGTTTACCAAGGCTTTGCTGGAAGGCTTACGGTATCACGGCTGCATCACGGCCTCTCAGCTCGCGGCTTATCTCGGCGATCGCGTCCCGGAACTGTGTGAACACCACTGCCGCCCCGTTCAAAATCCGGTCACCGCCATCTCGCCGGCTCAAAAATTCATGATGATTGTGCCTGCTGAAGGAATTGCCCATCTATCGGTGACCGAAGGGGCGACGGCCAACCTGAATGCGGGTATCGCTGCTGCCGCCTCGCCCCCCGAGGCGGTGACCGTTCCCACCGCACCGGAGCCGGGCATCACGCCGACCTTACCCCCGTTGCCAGAGACGGGGGAAAACCAAGGTTTTACCCCGCTGACGCCGCCTGCCTCTGTAGAGCATCCCAGTAAAGTTGAAACAGCACCAGAACCCCCGCGAGGCGGGGCGCTCGTAACAACCCCTGACCCAGCGGAACTGGATGAAGCTGGCGATACCACCTTGTTTGGGAGTCTCTTAAAGTGGGTTGTGGCCGCCGCGGCTTTGGCCTTTTTGGCGGGTGTCTTCTTACGCTATCAACCGATTTTATTCAATGGTGGGGAGCGGGCAGATCGCTCTGAGGAAGCGACCGATCCTGAGACGGGCGGTGATACCGAAGCTTCCGGTGACACCGTTCCGACTGAAGGCGAGCCGGGTGAGCCGCTGTTTCCCCCGGATATTGACCCGGTGGAAGCGGGCAAAAATGCTCTGCAGCGGGCAGAAGAGGCGATCGCCGCCAATCGCTATGGTGAAGCGCGCGCCTGGCTGACTCAAGTGCCGCCAGAACTGCAGAACAATAACTACCAATCATTACTCCAACAGGCTAATAGTGAAGTTGCCGAAGCGGCGGCGCGCAATCAAGATATTTTGAATAACGCGCGGCAAATCATTCAGCCGGCATCGGCGTCTATGTTTAACGACGCTATTGAGCAGGCCCGCCAGGTGCCCCCAGAAGATCCCTTTTACGATCAGGCCCAAGCCGACATTGCTCGCTGGGGGCAGGTGATTTTAGATTTAGCCGAAGGCCGTGCCGCCAGTGGCGATATCAATGGGGCGATCGCCGCCGCTAGGCTGGTGCCCACCGATCAG
The DNA here is from genome assembly GCA_937897665.1 of uncultured Halomicronema sp. Lineage (GTDB taxonomy): Bacteria > Cyanobacteriota > Cyanobacteriia > Phormidesmidales > Phormidesmidaceae > Halomicronema. Next base: position 2,795 of record CALCPB010000663.1, read on the forward strand.
CCGCAGGTCGCCGAGGCGGCAGCGCAACGCATTGCCACCTGGGAAAGTCAAATCGGCAATCAAGACCTGATTCGGCAGGCTCAAAACTCCCTACAGCCGGGGCAGGCCAGCTCATTTAACAATGCAATTCGCTCATTGCAGGCCATCATGCCTGATCAACCGGGCTACGTCGCCGCCCAAGCCCAGATCAATCAGTGGAGTGGTGATATTCTCGCTATCTCTCGGGCTCGGGCGGCTCAGGGTGATTTGGGTGGGGCGATCGCCGCTGCCGAACTTGTTCCCGAGGGGACGGCAGCTTTTGAGCAAGCGCGTCAAGAGATCGAGCGCTGGCAAGGACAACAATAGCTATTGCCTGAGGATGCGGTGTGATCTGACTGGATTCGTTGCGCCTGTCAAACGCTCGGCTCCTCATCGATTTATTGATTAGTCATAGTGCTGCGATCCGCTTTCGAGATACACTCTCAGCGTTAGTGACCGGCTTGGCCTCAAAACCTCGCTAGCCAAAATGCTTCCTGACTCAATGAGTTAGCCCCAATCTGGGCGGATGCGTTCGCGCTAGCGCGTCAGATTCTTACCGAGTGGTGCGAATGACTGCACGTCTAGGGTGCCTACCGACGACTCAGCTTGCTTCAACCGCCCGATTTCTAGATGGCGATCGCTTGATGGCCACACAGCTTCCGAAGTTAAGATTCCCCCTTGTTTTATCCCGCATGAACGTTATTTCTACTGACATTCCCGAGGTTTTGATTCTCGAACCGCAGATCCATGGGGACGATCGCGGCTTTTTTATGGAAAGCTTTAACCATCAAGTGTTTGCTGACAAAACAGGATTACAGCGACAGTTTGTGCAAGACAACCATTCCCGCTCGAAGGGCGGCATTTTGCGCGGCCTGCACTATCAGATCCAGTCGCCACAGGGCAAGCTTTTGCGCGTGATCAAGGGTGAAATCTTTGACGTGGCGGTGGATATTCGCCGCCAGTCCCCCACTTTTGGCCAGTGGGTGGGGGTCACTCTCTCGGACGGCAATCATCGCCAACTCTGGGTGCCCGAAGGGTTTGCCCATGGCTTTTATGTGGTGTCTGACAGTGCGGATGTGCTGTACAAAACGACCGACTACTACGCCCCTCAGCATGAACGCACAATTATTTGGAACGACGAAAAGTTGGGGATTTCCTGGCCGCTAGCGGGCCAAGCTCCCATGTTGTCAGCGAAAGACCAGCAGGGCGATCGCCTCGCAGTCGCTGAGGTTTTTGCCGGATGAAAATCTTGCTGATCGGCAGTCAGGGGCAGGTGGGGCAAGCCTTAGCGAAAACCCTGCCTGCGATTGGAGATTTAGTGCCCTGGAGCCGCGCGGATCTTGACCTGACGCAGGTGGAGCAAATTGGGCCCCAGGTCATTGCCCAACACCCTGATGTGATTATCAATGCCGCAGCCTATACCGCTGTTGATCGGGCCGAGAGCGAACCGGAACTGGCCCACCAGATCAACGCTGAAGTTCCGAAGCGGTTGGCCCAAGCAGCCAGCGAGTGCGGTGCTGCAAGATGCTCAGACAGGGCAGACGGCGGGTG
>CALCPB010000664.1 GCA_937897665.1 uncultured Halomicronema sp.
AGCGCTAAACTCGCTGCCGTCGGCAAACGCGAAGCTGTTCGCCGTCGACACCACAAACGAGCCATTGATATTCAGTTGTGCATTGGGGCCGAACACAATGCCGTTGGGGTTGAGCAGATAGAGGTCGGCACCGCCGTTGACGCCCAGCGTACCGAAAATGTCTGAGGGCAAATCCCCGGTGACGCGGCTAAAAATGCGCTCGACGTCAGCGGGATTAGCAAAATACACCTGCCCGCCCTCACCGATGCTGAACTGCTCAAAGCTGTGAAACAGGTTCTCCTCGCGCAGGGCACCACCCTGAATTAGCTGCTCTACGGCGGAGACATCAATCAGCAGTGAGGACTCGGGTCCGAGGGTGCCATCGGGGATGATTTGAGCAACGGCGCGGCTGGGAAGCACAGCATAGAGTGCCAAGATAACTAGATAAGGCAGCCTGGACGATGAAAATAGTGCCATATACCCAACCGATTTTACGTATTGCAGTCTAAAGTGGGCACCCCGTAACCGAAGATTGTCTCTGTAATAACACGGTCAAAAGACAATTGTGCAACACTCTGTAAATTGTTGATAATCCGCCCGATGTTGTCGACGGCACGATGCCCCAAGAAAGCGCCACCGGTAAATGCGCCAGTGTGGCAAAGACTAGTGCGCTTGAGTTGAGCGCCAGTAGACGTCTTTAGTGAGTCCGCGATTGCTCTACTAACGAAGGAGTGTAAAATCGGCTGACAAGGGTTATGCACCTGCCTAAGCGCAAAATTGGGAAAACCTTGAATGCTAACGGCTATCCTCGGCAGGTCACCGGCTGACCGACCGTAGCTTCCTGGGGGTCTTCGGTTACCAGCATAATCTGGCCCTGCTCGTTGACAATCCAGCCCTGGGCTTCGGCAATGGGCATAGGGACGACTACGTCATCTACCTCATCTGGGTCTACAGTGCTTTCAGACTCAGGGGGGCTGGGGCCGTCAGTCTCAATGGGCAGCACGTCTTGCCAGAGCATAGCGGGCGCTGAATCAAGCGGCCCCTGGGGGATGCCGCCGCGACCGGTCACGACAAACTCGCTGCCAGTCTGTACAAAGGCTTCGCGACAGCTTTGAATGACATCCGGCGCAGCGAGGGCGGTGGGTAGCTCAGCCGCGTCTTCTGTGGGGTCAACGTCGGGGCTCTCGACCGCGATGGTGCCGGAGATCCCGTTGCGAGAGCTGGCGGTGATGTCGTTGAGGGGGGTGCGATCGGGGCGCGGTTCAATACCGAAGATGCCCCCGGTGACGGTGATATTGACGTTGCCACCATCGCCGTCAAAAGCGTTGGCCACAATGTCGCTGTTTTCATTGGGAGCCGCTACGAGAAATTGAGTATTGATCGTGATGTCGCCGCCGTCGCCGCCAGCTTCCTCCCTGCCTCTGTTGAGATGAGGCTGCTATCAGCAAGAAAAAGTAAATTGTCAATCGTAAGGGCGATGTCGCCCCCATCACTAGAAACTGTTTGCGTGGAAATCTCTGATTGATTGATTAGGGTGAGCAGCGGAGTTGTAACGCCAATGTCACCCCCTCGCCCAGCAGGACTAGAGCTACCGGTGCTGATTTCACCCTGATCAAGGTCAACATTGCGTCGGCTATTGATTATTATGTTACCGGCATTGCCCTCACCACGGGTGCTGGCTGAGAGGGTTCCGCCATCCAAGAGTTCTAAGGTATCGGTAAAAATTTCGATGTCGCCACCGTTGCCACTACCGCTCTCTGATACTAAGCTAGATGCACCACTTAAAACCCTAACTCAACCGAGTGTTAGTACAATTTCTCCGTCAAAGGTGGCGCGATCGCGAGCGTTGATGACGATATCACCTGCGTCGCCTCTCCCCCCGGTGTCCGTCGCAAGTACAGCTCCATTTAAGACTTCCAATATAGAGGTGGCAAGCTCAATATTACCGCCGCTGCCGGTGCCGTTCTCAGCGATTGTGGTAAATGCACCACTGGCTCTGCTACCGCCTCCGGCAAAGGTAACAGTTTCGCTAGTGTTGATCAGGATGTTGCCTGCTTAGAGCTGAGCCCCATCCATGACCTGTATCTCGGAGGTTACAATCTCTACTTAGCCGCCGTTGCCGACACCGCTCTCACCTACTGAGCTGAATGCGCCGCTGCGAACTCCTCCGCGTACCCCCTCTCCAATGAAGGTAGCGCTTTCACTGGCATTGATAATAACGTCGCCGGCATCTCCCTGGCCACTTGTCGAAGCCACGAGATTAGCCCCATCGAGTACCTCGAGTACAGAGGTGACAATCTCTACGTTGCCACCGTTGCCGACGCCGACATCTTCTACCGAGCTGAATGCACCACTAACGGTAAGTCCATTTATGGCTTCTCCAGCAAAGATCGCGCTTTCGCTGGCGTTGATAGTGACACTACCTGCATCGCCCCTACCAGAAGTACCAGCTGAGAGCTGAGCCCCGTCGAGCACTTCTAGGGCAAGCGTATTAATCTCGATGTTGCCGCTACTGCCACTGCCGCTTGGGCTGATCTGGTTATACACGCCGCTGACACGACCAGTCTCGGCTTCTCCAGCAAAGATCGCGCTTTCGCTGGCGTTGATAGTAATGTTACCGACATCGCCTCTACCCAAAGTAAGGGCTGAGATTTGAACCCCATCGAGTACCTCTAAGACAGCGGTCGTAATCTCGATATCGCCACCGCTACCACTACCGCTTTGTTGAATCTCACTGAAAATAGTGCTAAGAGTGCCGTTTTCACTCTCTTCGGAGAGCGTAACCCGGTCGCTGGCGTTGATGGTAATGCTACCAGCGTCACCTCTGCCGAGAACGGGGGTGCCGATCTGGGTTCCACGCAGTGTCTCCACTACGGGAGCCACAATTTTAATGTTGCCGCTACGACCAACTGCTGTCGCACCCACATAGTTAAAGATAAAACCGTCATTGATTCTGATGCTTTCTGTCGCCGATAAAGTAATGTCGCCCGTCTGACTTGCTTGGTTTCCGAGTCCTGTGAAGATGCCTGCATCCAACCGGCTTTCCGAAAGCTCAATTGTTCGTGCGGTTATCTGGATATCGCCCCCGCCATCAAACGTGACAAATGTCAGAGCCTGATTCTCAAGGGTGACGTGCTCTAGTGCCGCATCCACCATAAACGAGAGCTTCCCGTTGGGTGCAATTTGTACGGTTCCTTGCTGAACCGCTCCGATTTCAACCCGCCCGCCTAGAGCCACCAATAAACCACTGTCAACGGTGACGGGGCCGCCTAAAAGGACTAAACTTTCGCCATTCGGCACTTGCAGCCCAAAACCATTGGCTCTAGACTGAGCCACAATTTCTCCCGGCAGTACCGGCCCAAACTGTAGCGCTGTTGGCAAAACAGTCAGTAGCGGTGAGGGTGCTTCAGGATTACGAGTGCTGTAAATACCCAGCTCGGCAAACTCAAACGCGTCCGCAGTCGAAGCCGCAAATGAGCCGCCTACGTCTAGCCGCGCATTGGGGCCAAACACAATGCCATTTGGGTTCAAAAAGTACAGATCCGAGTTGCCGGTGCTGCCCAGCGTGCCAAAAATTTCTGAGGGCAGGTCACCCGTCACCCGACTAAACACCCGCTGCACCGCTGCTGGATTGTCAAAGGTGACCTGCCCGCCATCACCAATGCTGAACTGCTCAAAGCTGTGGAACAGATTTTCCCCGCGCAGCGCCCCCCCTTGGATGAGCTGCTCTACGGCGGAAACGTCAATTAATAGCGAAGACTCGGGCCCCAGCGTGCCATCGGGGATGACCTGGGCAGTAGCGCGACTGGGTAGCATCGCCGCCACTGCTATCAGCGCGAGACCAGAAAGTCTGAGGGAAATCATCGTCATCCATCTGCTCCCAATCAATGCCGATTTCCACAGCGTGAAAAAATGCTGTCGCCAACATACGGTGAACAACTTACCAGGAAACAGGTCGCGTCAGAGGTCTGTTGAAAGGAGCTGCATTGATAGTGGTGACGCGGCAAAGGAATATGCCGTGGTGGAAGCTTTGGCGGTATAAACGCCGCCGCGATACTTGAGTTGCATGGTTGTGCCCTCCAGAAGGGGCTTGAGTGTTCTGAAGGTGTATAGGATTGGCGGGCAGAGTTTATGCAGGGTCCCGGCTAAATTAAATTCGGACCTGGCAAAATCACCTTACTCGGCCTCACAGCAGGGCTGTAATGGGGCGGCGGCAGCGGCCTCTAGCCCGATTTGTTCTAGTAGCGTTGACCACATTACCTGAGCCTCGGTGTCGGGCACATCGGTCTGCTGCAATGCACCGAGTACTGTCAAAGCATCGTGCCAAACACCGAGACTGGCGTAGTCCTGCGCCAGCGCTGGAGAAGGAATGGTCGCCGCCAGCAGTGGCTCCACGTCCGCCGCCACTCGCTCAATGGTGCCACTGACAAATACTGACGAGGCGGGCTGCTCTGGATCACAGTAGAGCGCTAGGGTCCAGTAGTGAGGTTCGCCAATGGGCAGGGTAACGGTTTCCGGTAGGGCGATCGCAATGTTCCCCGCTTCCACATCTGTGGTTACCGTCGTCATATACAGCATCTCGTCTGTTGCAGTCTGCAGCACCAACTCCATCGGCTGCTCGGGCGTAATCGCCGTAGGCAGGTAAAACCATAGGGTCGGCTGGGCCGCCGTGGTCTGGGCCCACACCGTGCCATCGGTGATGGGCACCAGCGCCGCTAAGTCGACATAATCTGGGCAGCTGCCCCGGCTAGCCCCACCATCGCGGCGTCCCGTTGGGGCCCCGATATCACTGGGGGGCGGAGGGGCATTGTAAAGCACCGTACTCGGGTTGGCCGTAGCGGGCGGGCTAGGAGCCATTAGAGCAAGCCCTGTCACGACCATTAATGCTGGAAAAACATTGAGTTGAGACTGCATAGGTTTTGCGTGTCGTGACCGACACGGATGATGAACGCAAACGAAAGAGAACCGAGAAAACGGTGAAAAAGTAGAAGGTAGCTCGGAGGTGTGTCAGCGCAGCGTGACGCACCGCAGCATCGGTATGTTGATTCCTAGCCCACCCCTAAGCTGGAACGTCAAGGGGGCAGTGTCGGTAGAGAGCGCCGCCAAGCCGCTGTACCCAGTCCGGCTGCTACTAGCGCTAGCCCAGCTGGGAGCAGCGGCACCCAGACGCCAACTGTTAATAGCAGCAGACTGCTGCCGGTCAGCACCGCCAGGCCCGTCCCGGCCAGTAATAGCTGCCACGGCAGCCGACCGCCCATCAGCATGGCCTGCCAACCCACAATCGCCCAGCCGCCAATCCACAAAATATCGCCCATGAATGGCCACACCCTTAGCACGGGCCTTTCACCCAGAGCCGCGCTGATCAACTGGCTGGCCATCTGAGCCTGCACTAACACCCCCGCTGTTTTATCGCCGCCGCTTGCTCCGTAGGG
>CALCPB010000665.1 GCA_937897665.1 uncultured Halomicronema sp.
GGACCGTCAGCTCACAGAGAATGGCTAAAAGCAGCATAAAATTAACGCTGGCTGCGCCAGGTGAGATGTCCTATAGGCAGGCTGCGCCAGCAACTGCGCTCAGGGCACAGTGAGATAAAACTAGAGGCTTTTGATGAAAAGACTGACATTGTGAAATCGGGAACTTTGCGCCAGAAACATGCTCCCTACAATCGTGTATTGTATTGATCTTGCTTTTTGCCTTCGCTTTATTTCTGCGGCTTCCGTATTACTTCAAAGATGTCATTAATTGGGATGAGAGTACCTTCATTGTGATGGGGGGAGGTATTCTCAATGGCTATCTTCCCTATGGTGAATTCTGGGATCTGAAACCCCCGATCGCCTTTTTTAGCTATTCACTTTTCATCGTCATGTTCGGCAAGAGCATCACTGCTGTGAGGTTTGCCGGAACGGTGTGCGTCACTGTAATGGCCTTCTCAGTTTTCCTAACTTTGACAGAACGCTATGGCAGAAAATCAGCCTTAATAGCGGGATTGCTGGCTGTTTTTATGGTGGGGCAAATTCCCTCAGGTCAAGCGACGATGAGTGAAATCGTGGCCTTGGTGCCGATTAGCGTAGCTTTTGGGGGGGTGGCGGCTAACCCCAAGCCGGGGATTGCCAAAACTTTTGGAATCGGTTCGCTGCTGGCGATCGCCTCTCTCATCCGGCTAAATCTTTTATACGTTTCTTTGGGCTGCGGTCTCCTTTTCCTCCTGATTGCTTGGCGACAAAAACTGCCTTTGGCAGTGATTTTTTATCAGCAGAGTGCTTATCTTTTAGGGCATGTCACCTGCTGTTTGCTCACCATCATTCCCTATGCCTGGGCAGGCAAAATCGACGTGTGGTGGCGGGCAGTCATTTTAGCCCCCATCAGTTATGCCAGCGCTCAAGTCGTGAATGTGCAAGTCCCAGATTGGAGCCTGTCTTGGTTGATTCTGGCCCATGCTTGGGGATGGCTGATTCCGCTGGTGGGCATGATGTACCTACTGGGGCGGGTGTTAAATTCACCGCTGTCAGCGCCAGATCACGTCTGCATAGTCACTCTGCTCTTTCTTACAGCGATCGCCCTCTCAATCTTGCGAGGCGGATCGCTGCAAAATCACTACCTGATTCAGCTAGTGCCGTTTTTGAGCAGTCTCTGGGTGATCGTGCTGGCGACTTTCTTAAAATCTGGCCGCCCCAGATTGGGGCTTTCAAGATTAGGAACAGTGGCCACGACTGCGGTGTTGTTTTTCTCGTTAACGTCGTCTGTGATTTCAGACTATGGGTACCTGTTCAGCAAGATGGACTCGCCCTATGGGCTGCTGCAGTCCAACCTGTCCTACCGAACCGCGACCTACCTGATGGATAAGAAGCAACCGGATGAATCGGTTTATATGATGACGGATCACCTGGTCTACTGGCTGATTAATGAGCCGCCCATCACGCCTTGTAGCACCCATCCGTCAAATGTTGTGAGAGCTTCTCTGTTGCCTTTTTGCTCGTCGGATGTAGCCCCGACGCCCCAATCCGAAATGAATAAAATTTTGGCCTTGAAGCCCAATTTCATTGTCAAGAAGAGCGGCATTCCCTGGTATTTGCGCAACGAGAAGGCCGTCTGGAGCACATTTGCCCACCATCTTCAGGAGCAATACAGGCTAGTGGCCAAGCAGGGGACTCGAGAGATTTATCAAAAAAACTGACGGGTGCAGTGAGTCGTCTCAGGTGACTGTGACCACGGCTGCGTCGCGGCGCTCGCCGGTAAGCCGAGCCAGCCTGTCAGGTTAGAGCATCGTTCCTATTCTCAGTGCTCGACTGCTCTGGCAATTGGGGGCACGCCGGGGAGTGAGAGACCGAGCACTCGATCGGTTGTCCCGTTGCAGAGCAGCGATATCAGGGAACCGATGCTCGCAACGATAGGCGGGGGCGCGATCGCAGCGAGAGCCCGGGAATTTCTACCCAATTTCAAACCCAGCGATACTGGCCCGATTAGCCTTCAACTTGTGCTGAGGGGGAGGGCCAAAGGACGAGTCACCAAGCGATGGGGCGACCATTCTGGGGGGACTACCTGCAAAAATACGCCACCGATGACTCATTGTCGAAAGCTTTAAATGCATTTGCCAGACATTGAGGAGTCACG
>CALCPB010000666.1 GCA_937897665.1 uncultured Halomicronema sp.
AGGGATGCGGGCGATCGCCCTTTGAGATAAGGTGATGCCAGCAACCTTGACCCGGTTTATTGTTCGTGGCTAGTCGCCTTGCTGTCGTCCGCTCTGGGACTTTGAGCCCCGCCCCACGAGAAACCGTTTTTTGTAAAACACTCGTGGTGGGCAACACCGTCGCCGCCTACACTGCAACGCTGGCCATCTTGCAGGCAGGGGGGCAGGTGTGCTGGGCACAGACGGGGTCGCTCAATATTGCTGCCGCGCTCAATCAGCCCACTCCAACGCATCTCGCAACGCGCTTTAGCTGGCGATTGGGGCGACGCGTCTCGCCCTGGGCTACGGCCACCGTAATGTCACAAAGCCAGCAGTCCTATTGGGCAAATCGCCAACTGGCGACCCCGGCCTCATTGCCCAGCCCGCGATCGCCAGACACCGCTGTCCCCCCGGCTGCCGCTCCGGCCAGCGCCTCGAAAGAAACTCAGCTGCGGCAGGCGCTCGCCCCCTACCTCAAAAGTCAGCAGCTGATTCTCATTCCCCAGGGTGAGCCGGTACAGGTGTTGTATTCCACCCAGCGCGGCCAGCGGCGAGTACATCAGGTGGTGTTTCGTGATGTGTCAACCGGTCAGCGGTTTCAGATTCATGCGCGGCTGACGTTGGATGCCACAGGCAATGCGGCCCTGCAGCAGCAGCTAGACGAATCCTCAGAGTCAGGAGCAGCCACGGAGCTAACCCTGACCGCTGATCATCTCGCCGGGGAACGACGTGGGGCAGCGCGAGGCACTTTTTTTCCCGATGCGATCGCGCTGGTGATGGCACCGAGCAACACGCCTAGCCAACGGGTTCGTCCCTTTTCGATACCGCTGCGGGCGCTGCAGCCCACCCAGACCTCAGGACTACTACGCGTGAGCCTGCCGGGCTGTACCCCCGCGCTGCGCTCCATTTTTGACCAGCCTCGGGCTCAGTGGGCCTTGGGCGAGGCGGTCGGCCACATTGCCGCACGGGCGGTCTTAGCAGGCGGACTTTCAGGCCTGATGGCCCGACCGCACGCGACTTGGCAACTGCAGCAATTGTTGGTGCAGCAGGGCATCCCGATTTTTGCGTTCGATGATGTGGCGTTGGATGATCCTGACTTTGAGGCGATTCAGATGGTGGCGATCGCCGATGTGGTGCGCACCCTACGTCACCGCGACCTGAGCTTTCGGCCTGCAACCCCCATCACCAAAGCGGTGCTGGCTTCGGCCTTAGCGCGATTACCCCGACCCACGGCCCTCCCTGCCGCTGAGGCGAAATCCCCCTATGCTGATGTCACCGCCAACCACTGGGCCGCCACCGCCATTCAACAGGCCACAGCAGGACAGGCCATGTCGGGCGAAACCGCTACGACATTTGCCCCGAGCAAGGTTGTTTCAAAACGGCAGCTGTGGCAGGTTCTGCAGCCGCTTTATCCGGCGAATACGGTGGCCCCGCCGTTCGCTCTAGATAATGAACCAGCCCGCCGTCGGCATCTGTCGCGATCGCTCTATCCCATCGTGCGATCGCGGTTAAGCCCTTAGGCATGGCCCTTGGAACCCTCCACCCCGCCTGAAGCGAGGCATCAACAGCCGTTGCTCAATTTTGTCTTTCTAGAGTCTGATCGCGAGCAAGATGCCCGACCTAAACGTATTGATGGATTAGCAAATTTGGGATACGCCCGGCGCCTACAGCCGTTTCCCACTCAAGCCTAACTCCGCACTCCCAACCTTGCACTCCGAAGTCCTAACTCAGCACTCCGTAGAGCTTGCTCTTCCAGGAGGGTATTCCGACTTCTCCCAAAACTCACTCCCAGGCAGCTCAAAAGCAACCGTCGGGAATCTACACCTTAAGTTTCGTAAAGTTCAGTCCTATGATGTTAAATAGATTTTTCGATTAACAAAGCACTTAAACAACTTTCCTAACTATGACGGCTCAACTTACCGCACCCGCCACGCTGCCAACTCAAGAGTGGATTTGGCAAGGTCATCGCATTTGCCATACCGTGCAGGGCAGCGGCTTGCCCCTCGTGTTGATTCACGGGTTTGGAGCTTCCATTGGGCACTGGCGCAAAAACATCCCCGAGCTCGCCGCTGCCGGCTATCAGGTGCACGCGATCGACCTGCTCGGCTTTGGCCAGTCTGACAAGGCCGAGCTAGATTATGCCGTCGAAGTGTGGGAAGCCTTGCTACAAGACTATTGGCGCGAGCACATTGGGCAGCCAGCCGTCTTTGTTGGCAATTCCATTGGCGGTCTGTTGGCGCTGATGATGTTGGCCCACTCACCTGAAATGGCGCGAGCGGGAGTGCTGCTCAATAGTGCCGGGGGGTTAAATCATCGCCCCGAAGAGTTGGCCCCACCGCTGCGATTCGTCATGGGCACCTTTAGTAAATTAGTCAGTTCTAACCTGTTGGGGCCGCTGCTGTTTAACGAAGTCCGGCGCAAGTTTCGCATTCGCGGTTCGCTGAAACAGGTCTACCGCAACCGAGACGCCATCACCGATGAGCTGGTGGATATTCTGCATGGCCCATCCTGCGATCCGGGTGCTCAAAAGGTTTTCGCCTCGATTCTGAGGGCACCGGCTGGCCCGCGCCCCAGCGAGCTGTTGCCCCAAATCAAGCAACCACTTTTGGTGCTGTGGGGGGAGAATGATCCTTGGACGCCGATCGCCGGAGCCAGCATTTATGAGGAGCTGAGTAAAACCGCAGACATTGATCCGCCGGTGACGTTTCACTCGATTCCTGACACCGGTCACTGTCCCCATGACGAACGGCCTGAGATTGTCAATGCCTTCATCAAAGACTGGCTGCAGACCCTTTAGATCCCAGGTAAAAGAATTTGATGCGTCACCCTGAGGGAAGAGTACACCGCTTGATATCGCTCAGCCAAGTCGATCACCGGCTGCCCTTTCACAGCAGTCAGACCAACGCCGCTGCATGATGGGCTAAGTGATCGCCAATAAAAGTGGCGATGAAATAGTAGCTGTGGTCGTAGCCGGGCTGCATTCGTAATGTCAGCGGATAGTTGACAGTCTGGCAGGCAGCGGCAAATTTTTCGGGCTGCAGCTGTTCTTGTAGAAAGTCATCTGCTTCCCCCTGATCGATCAGGGTGGGTAGCGGCTTGGCAGCATCCTTAACCAAATGGGTCGGGTCATAGGCGAGCCAATCATCGCGATTGTCGCCGAGATAGGCGCTGAAGGCTTTTTGCCCCCAGGGCACTTGGGTCGGAGCCACGATGGGAGAAAACGCCGATACGCTTTTAAAGCGTCCGGGGTTACGCAGGGCAATCATTAGCGCCCCATAGCCGCCCATCGAGTGGCCCATGATGCTTTGGTGCGTTTCACGAATGGGGAAGTTGGCCGCGAGCGCCCCGGGCAGTTCACTCACCACGTAGTCGTACATACGATAGTGCTGCGCCCAGGGTGCTTGCGTGGCATTCACATAAAAGCCGGCTCCGGTGCCGAAATCCCAACTGTCGTTTTCACCGGGTAGGTTACAGCCCCGAGGGCTGGTATCGGGCGCGATCAGGATCAGGCCGTGCTGGACGGCATGCTGCTGCGCCCCGGCCTTAGTGATGAAATTTTGTTCGGTGCAGGTGAGGCCGCTGAGCCAGTAGACCACCGGACAGGGCTGCGTCTCTGCCTGGGGCGGCAGGTAGACGGCAAAGTTCATGTCGCAGTTGAGGACATCCGAGCGATGGCGATAGACGTTTTGCCAACCGCCGAAAACACGCTGATGGGCCGTGAGGGTGAGGGTATTGGGGGAGGTCATGGGGGG
>CALCPB010000667.1 GCA_937897665.1 uncultured Halomicronema sp.
CCCAATGCCTGCTGTTGACTTGATGCGACCATATTCACCATCGCCTGCTTCCGTTACGCCCAGATGCAGGGGATAGTTCATGCCCAGCTCATTCATGCGCTTGACCATGAGGCGATAGGCCGCCAGCATCACTGGCACCCGAGACGCTTTGAGCGAAATCACCAGGTTTTGGAAGTCGAGCGATTCACAAATGTGAATGAACTCTAGGGCTGATTCCACCATGCCCTCAGGCGTATCGCCGTAGGTAAACAGCATGCGCTCCGCCAGCGAACCGTGGTTGACGCCAATGCGCATCGCTTTATTCTGCTCACGCAGGGAGACGACTAAGGGCTCTAGCGTTTCCCGAATCTTGTCACCAATGTCGGCAAATTCTGATTCTGAATATTCGGTGCGACCCAATTGCGGTTTTTCAAATACGTACAGGCCAGGGTTGATGCGTACCTTATCGACATGCTTCGCCACTTCGAGAGCAATTTTCATGCCGTTGTGGTGGACGTCGGCAACCAGCGGCACGGGCTGATAGGTGGCTTCGAGCTGTTGGCGAATCTCTGCCAGCGCTTTAGCGTGGGCCATGCTGGGCACCGTCACGCGGACAATTTCACAGCCAATTTCGTGCAGGCGACGACTGCCCGCGACGGCACCCGCTACGTCTAGGGTGTCTTCGTTGATCATGGACTGCACGACCACCGGGGCGCCGCCGCCGATAGTGACACTACCGACCTGAACGGGACGAGTTTGGCGACGATGAATCGTAGTATCGAAAGCTGCTTCGGTGGGTGCGGATAGCGAAGGGGGGGAAGGTAGGGTTTGCATAGCCCTTAAGTCTCAATGAATGTTTGAATACACCATCTTCAGAGTGCCATAGAAGCTACCGTTTCGGCGCATATCTAAACCGTGGCTGCCACCAATTTGGGGCGGGGCGATCCCCCACCCACCCGAAACTTTTCTTGAATAAGTAGAAAGCCCTAACTATCGTCGGGTGTGTCATCGCCTAGCGTGACGCACTAAAGCCAATCCTGGCGGTGCGTTGTGGCCACAGCCCAATGCACCCTACAGCAATATTTTGTTCATGGCCTACCTACTGATACCGACAGAACTCGCCCTTGGCGTTTCCCAGGTCACCGGCCCAGACAATGAATAGGATTGAGGCTGCGTATGGCACTCGACCCAATTTGTCGATCACGCCGGTTTCAGATGGCGGGACAACTTCACCGCTGATCAGCTTCGGAGGCACTGGGGCAACCTAAGACGCATCTCCGATTAAGGGAGTTACGCAAAAAGCGTATTCCATCCCTTCATTCCATCTTCGATATCATCGCCTCCTTCACTGATTTCCGTTTTCACATGAACCGATATCGCCGCAATTTATTGCTCAGCATTGCCTTCATCGTGCCGTTTGGCTTGGTGACAAAGTTTTACCGAGGCACGGGACAGGCTTGGCTCAACGATGTGTTTGGCGGCATTCCCTACGAAATCTTTTGGATGCTGCTGGTGGCGTTAATTTGGGCGCGATTGCGTCCGGGAGCGATCGCTCGCATTGTGTTGATATCCACCTGTCTGCTGGAATTTCTGCAGCTCTGGCAACCGACTTGGTTGCAGGCGATTCGGGCGACACTGCCGGGACGGCTCGTGTTTGGCAATACGTTTACCTGGGGTGATTTTCCCTACTACGTCATTGGCTGCTGGCTGGGCTGGCTCTGGCTGAAGCAGATCTACCCGGCTCAGAAACCAAGCTAAGGCGAAGACAGTATGGCTGTCCGCAACGGTTCAAATCTACACGATCGCGAGATTTAGAGTCCTAACGTGGTGAGGCGATCGCGAAAGGTCTCCCAGGGAATATTTTGTTCTAGATATTTCGGCTGGTCAGGATTGTAGGGGCCTTGCAGCCGATCAATCGCAGTAATCAGCGCGTCTTGTGTCAACACAGGAATGTCGGGATCTGCAGCGGTCGGGTTAACCAGCGAACTAGCGAAGCCACGAAACACAATCACAATATCTTCTTCGTTGTTGACTTGAGCCGTCACCATCAGCACCTCTTGCGGAAATCGAAAGGTGTATTGCTCAAGCCGCTGAATGGGAAGTTGATCAGGCATAGGGCAATGACGATGACATCAGCATGCTGGCTCGATAAAATTGGCGATCGCTCGCACCCCTCAGCCCACTACACTGCCTGGCCTCAAGGCATGTAGCAAGTGCTTTAGCTCATAGCCGAACGCCCTTGGCGTCCGAGTCGAATAAAGACGAAGTAGGCCAACACCAGCAAGTAAACAATCAGACCCACAATGCCAAAGAAGGCCACAAAGCCGTTCGTGTAGCTGCCGTGCAGGATCTCTTTATAAAGCAGAGGTGGCTGTCGCCAAGCCTGGCAAGTCGCATCGGCCAAGCGCGTTGCCGAAAAAGCACAGGGCAAAAAGAAGGCAATGAAGATGGCCCCGATCGCACTGTAAACAGTGACGGCCCAACGCCAGGCGACAAAGACAAATCGCAGGGCTGACGGACGTTGTTCACGAATTTCTTCGTTCAGATCTTCCCAAAACCACAGGCTGATCGGAATCAAGAGACGCGCCATCAGGCCCGCCACAAAGCTAAAGGAAAAGCCGCCAATCATCAGGTAAACCGTGATCATTAGCAGGCTCGCCACCTTCCAATAAATGGTCAACAGCAGTTGAATCGCTGACGCCTGCTGCACAAAGGCCCACACCAACAAAATGAGCGGCAAAAAAACGGTAAAGAGCACCGCCAGCCGATAATCCGCCCACACAAACTTGTCTAATGCCCAGAGGTTGGCAGTGACGGGGGCAAAGGAAAGATTGAGAAGAGGGAACATCATGAGGTGGAGAAAAAGGTGCAAAGCCTGGCAGTGTGATGAGCTTTATCAGCGTATCACTTGTATTTAGCAAAGAACTGACCAACACTTATGAGTCTTTTATTCGTCATTACTCGGGTGGCCCAATTCTGATCTGGGAGCCCCCTGATTGTCCAGGGGTTCGCCGCAGCAACCCGCATACACCCCTTAGCAAAGTTGCTTTCAGACAAGGAACGGCTGAGCGCCCAGCATCGGGCGATCGCGGCACGGGACAGCAATTTTCCAGCAATCAACTGGGTCTATCGACATCAGAACCCAGCAACCTGGATGACAAATACTTCGCACTACTTCGATCTACTTCGTAGTGCTGCG
>CALCPB010000668.1 GCA_937897665.1 uncultured Halomicronema sp.
AATCACCCTCACGCCACCCCACCTGACGCGGCGATCGCCGCTCACGAGGCCGATGTCGGTTTGCATTACTCCACTCTGATTGACCTGACTCAGCTGATCGCAACGCCTGAAAATTACGACTTTTTCACCTTTCGGCCCCATGTCAAAAAGCTCATGCTCTCTGGGGCCGCCGATACCAAGCACATCAGCATTCTTTGGTACGTCGGGCCGGATGGTCGCGTCGGGCGGCACTTCCATGGCATGACTGAAGCCGTCTATGCGATCGCTGGTACACAAACTGATGAACAGGGCGTTTATGCTACCGGCTCGCTCTGTTTCAACCCACCAGGCAGCAGCCATGACATCTCAGCCAGCAGCGGCTTTTTTATTCTGGCTTACGCGTCGCCCCCCGACTTTGGCAACCCGGCTGCGGTTGAGGACTTTACCCCAGTCCACATCGATACTGCCGAGCCTGACTTAGAAACCCGCTATCCGTTTACAGCAAGACAAGATGGTGTCCGCGTTTATGACATCCCGCTGGATTCCACTGGGGGCATGAGTGCTCAATTGATCCAAAGTACGATGCTAGAAAGCTACGCCTACGACGGCAATTATCTCCTCGTTCTAGAGGGGCGTTGCTGTATCGACGGAATGCACTGCGAGTCGCAGATGTTAGTGGTGGCGAATACCGTGGCGCCTCAGTCTTACCAAATCAGGGCGGTAGCGGGTCAGGCTTGCTTAGTATTCGGGCTGTCTTTTTAGCCGCGTGACTGGTGGCTATCCGTCATTTGGGCCGTTGCCACACGAAGATGTATACCGTGTGTGGGGCGACCAGATTCAACATTCTCTAAATCCTGAAGGATTAAAGGGAAAATCACATCAGTCTCAACTGAATCAAAACGACAAGGGGGCATCCCGTTCGTGCAATGCCTCCACGAAGCGGTATTTTGAGGGCAAGACATTAGCCTGAGCGAGACAGTGTTCCCGGTTAGTTAGGAGGGGTATGGACGTCGTGATTTTGGCCAATGGCCCCGGAGAAATCACCACCTGGGTGAAGCCAGTGGTCATGGCACTGCGGGCCCAGGTGCCATCACGGGCAGCTTTACGGATTTCGGTCGTGCTCTCGCCCTGTCCCAATGCCCCGGGGCGAGAGGGGGATATCGCCCGTCAATATCCCGAGGTTGATCGCGTGCAATCATCATCGGCTTTTTGGCCCTTTTTGCTGTGGGGCAAAACGGCTGACAATTGGGACTGGCGCGATCGCGGCGTCGTTTTATTTCTCGGTGGCGATCAGATTTATCCGGTAATTGTGGGCAAGCGACTGGGCTATAAAACCGTCATTTATGCCGAATGGTTTACTAACTGGCGGCGGTGGATTGACGCCTTTGGCGTGATGAATGCCGACCTCGTCGAGCAGGCCCCGGCGGCCTGGCGACACAAATTTACTGTGGTCGGCGATCTGATGACTGACGGCCAATCGGCGATCACCGATCAACAAGACATCGCTCAGCAGCTCCACCTCACCCCTACTACCGAACTGATTGGGGTGCTGCCGGGGTCAAAGCGGGCCAAGCTCACTCAGGGCATGCCGCTGTTGCTGTCTGTTGCCGACTACGTCCGCCACCGACGATCCCAAACGCAGTTTGTGTTGCCCGTGGCCCCCACTGTTGATGTGGCCACGCTGACGCGCTACACCGACCCACAACAAAATCCCTTTTGCACTGTATTTGATGCGCCTGCGACTCAGTTGATTTCGGGCGCTGGCCCCCATAGCTTGCCTCGACTAAAAACCGCGCAAGGCACCCAAATTTTGCTCTGGAAACCGTTTCCGGCGACGGCAGTGACCGGCCAATGTCAGCTCTGTCTTACCACAGTGGGCGCTAACACGGCGGAATTGGGGGGCCTGGGCATCCCAATGTTAGTGCTCTTGCCCACCCAGCAGCTCGAAGCGATGAACGCCTGGGATGGCATTTTGGGCCTGCTGGTGGCGCTGCCGCTGATTGGCAAGCCGTTGAATATTTTGATCAATCGCCTCTTTTTGGCCTACATTCACCGCCGCAACAAGCTGTTTGCGTGGCCCAACATCTGGGCCGGACGAGAGATTGTGCCGGAACTATTAGGGCACCTCGACGCCTAAACGGTGGGCGATCGCGTGCTCGATAATCTGGTACTTCCTGAGCAGCTCCTTCAGATGCGCCACGATTTACAGCAGGCACGCGGTGAACCCGGTGCGGCCCAGAAACTGAGTGAACTGGTGCTGCAGTTTTTGCCTTCGGAGTCCCATACACGAGATTGACTTACCTGATTCACAATTAGATCAGGCGTTTCCGGCTAGAAGTCGGGAGCGTTCATCCCAGACAACAGTGCAGCCTTGAAAAGGCAAAGTTGTTACATCCGTACCCAGCTATGAGAGGTTTCTCGCCTAAAAGAACCAGCCATAGCTGTGCAGACCTTTGCCGAGGATATTGACGCCGAGGTAGCACACCCAAACGACCATGAATCCGGAGGCCGCTAAAATCGCCGGACGGCGACCCTGCCAGCCCTTGGTAATGCGGGCGTGCAGGTAGGCGGCAAACACCAGCCAGGTAATCAGCGCCCAGGTTTCCTTCGGATCCCAGCTCCAGTAGGAGCCCCAAGCTTCGTTAGCCCAAACGGCTCCGGAAATGATGCCAATGGTCAGCAGAGGAAAGCCCAAGCCGATAATGCGATAGCTAATATTGTCGAGGGTGTCAGCTAGCGTCAGGCGCTGGGGCGTCAGCTTGGTCGCTGCGGCAGGCGTGGCAACGGTCGTTTTTTCGAGCACAGCGGCCCCGCCACCGGAATTGGTAATCGCTGCCGGGGTGGGAACAGCCACTGATGCCGCCATGGCCGCTTCGTTAGTGCTGACGCCGTGACGCCGCAGCTTAGCCTCGCGAAAGCCACCGGTACCTACCGAACTGCCCCGCAGCTCGATCGCCTGGCCGCGCGTCACGATCAAAAAGGCGATCGCCATCAGAGCCCCCACCATCAAAGCAGCGTAGCTGAGGAGCATGACGCTGACGTGCATCATCAGCCAGTTCGATTTCAACGCGGGCACGAGCGGTTCAGAAACCTGCATCGTGTCGGGCAGTGATAGGGCGGCAAAGGCCGTGATGCCCATCGCAATAGGGGCAGTCACTGCACCCACTAGGGCACTGCGGCTCATGCGCTCCGCCACTAGGTGTACGGCGGTGATGCCCCACACCACAAAAAACAGCGATTCGTATAGATTGCTCAGGGGAAAATAGCCGCCTTCAATCCACCGTGCGAGCAGCAAGGCCGCGATCGCCAGATTGCCCAGGGCCATGCCCATCGTGCCAAAGGCTGACAACACCTGAGCCTTCGGGAAAGCCACCCCAGCCCAGTACAGCAGCATCGTTGAAAAGAGGATGGCAAAGGCGGCGTTGTCCAACCATCCCTGAAGCGTTACAAGATCCATCACGCTAGCGCTAAATTATCGTCTGTTCTCTATCCTACCGAGATATCTCACGGCAAACCAAAAAGTACAGTTAAGCCTTTTCTATCGTTTTGAGTGATGGGGCGGACTGGCGCGCCCAACTACAGCAACCCGCTCAAACATTGAGGCCCGACGAGTTGGCCGCTCGAATAATTTGTCAGAGCTCTGTAGCGGCTTCACCCCAGCGAGAGTTGATGCGTCAAAGTCGGATGGGATGAGGATGGCCGCTTTGCCGCGAAATGCCCTGCGAGAAAAACCAGCCCTACGGAGCTAGAAAGCCTGCCAGATGGCGATTTCAGCTGGTTGATATGACCTCATCTAATGGCGGCTTGCACCTCTAACAGCCCCTGACAGCATCGTTTGTCGATCGCCCCTGACCGAGACGTTTGAGGCATTCGCTGGGGTCGAGCCTGATCGGGACTCTAAATTGTTTCAGAATTGAGCGAGCCTCACACCGCGTTCAGCTAAAGTTTGCAAAATCAAGGGTTTTGCATTTTTTCAGTGAATCTGTCGAGGTCGAGGGGTTAATTCATCGGCTCGTGGGGCAATATGAAACTGTCGAAAGACATGTAAGGCTGAGCTCAACTAGACCGAACGCTCTATACCTAGACCCCTAACTTCCCATTCCCAACTAAGCCGAAAACTCT
>CALCPB010000669.1 GCA_937897665.1 uncultured Halomicronema sp.
GGCGGCAAGATGTCGTACACCGTTTGGCCAATGCGTTCGGTGCCTGGGTTGTAGCGCAGCTGCGCCTTAGTCACCATATTCAGGTAGCGGCCATCGCGATCAAATACGGTGATCACATCGGTCATTGCGGCAAACAGGGCTCGCAGCTCGGCTTCCGAAGCGCGTAATGCGTCCTCGGCCCGATGGCGATCGCGCACTTCTGCCAGCAAGCGTTGGTTGGACTGGGTTAAGGCGGCGGTGCGCAGGTTGCCGCGTTGTTCGAGCTCTTCATTGGCTCGCTGCAGGGCGGCCTCGGCCTCTTTCCGCTGGGTGATGTCTTCAACGGTGCCCTCGTAATAAATCAACTCACCGGTACTGTTGTAGACTGAGCGCGCATTTTCAGAAATCCAGATCACCGTACCGTCTTGCCGGTAAACCTGTGATTCAAACCCGGTGACGGCACCGTCACGCTGTAGGGCTTGGGCAAACGCTTGACGACGCTCCGGATCGACATAGAGCTGCTGCTGAATGTTGGTCAGTTCGACCGTCATGGTGTCGGCTGACGGATAGCCATAAATGCGGGCCAGGGCCGGGTTGGCGCTGAGGTAACGACCATCGGTGGTGGTTTGAAAAATCCCCTCAACGGCATGTTCAAAGATGTTGCGATATTTGGCTTCGGCTTCGCGCAGGGCCTTTTCGGCGCGATTCCGCTCGCTAATGTCAATCCCCACGGTAAAGGCCGCCCGGCCCTGATTGTATTTTTGCGCCACGATCAAAAATCGCCGTTCGTCGCCAGCGACCTGGGCCGAGACTTCGCGATAGGCATCGGACTGCTGACTTTGAAAAAAGTCCTGCACAAAGGTGTTGAACTGGTTGCTGGTATGCAGGAAGCCAATATCCTGACCGGTGAATGCCTCGGCCGGCATGTTAAAGGTCTGGGCTAAGTGATTGTTAACGCCAAGATAGCGCAGGTCATCGCTAATCCACGACACAATGCCAGGAACCGCATCCAAGATTGCCTGCAGCTGGTCACGGGCCGTCCTAAGTTTGGTTTCAGCTTGGCTGCGTTCGACCACCTCAGCCACTAAGGTGTCGTTTGATTCTCTGAGGGCAGCGGTTTGAGCGATGAATTTTTGATTGAGATCGCCAATTTCGGCGATGGTGGCCTGGAGCCGCTGGTCGCGTTCGTAAAGCTGCTGCTTGAGGTCGGCAGCTTCGCGTTTGAGGTTAATGATTTCTTGCCGTAGGGCATCCTCCCCGGCATTGGTTGGGATGGCCTGATGAGATCCCGCCTCCGCCTCCGATCGCGGTAGTGATGATCGCTCAGTCATAGTCGGATGAAGTCCTGCGAACAGCCAATCAAGGTCTCAAGTCGACGTTCCCCAGCGCCTGCTGAGCAACGAGCCCTCGCTTGACCCATGACCACAATAGAACTCGTGCGCTTTGAGCCGTGGTCAAGTAATCGAGAGGGCCCCATTATTAATCCACGGCGCTGACGAAAATTCCGGTGATTTTATGAATTTTTGAGACTAGAGAGATGCGTGTACTCTGATGGAAGAGTCATTTTCATTGTGGCTCAGTGGGCTCGTCGATGGCGAGCAATTCGCCTCAGGCCCAATTAGGGCGACGATGACGTGGGAAAATGTCACCCTGTGAAAAGAGATCTTTAACAAGGACGCGCGTCTGTGAAAGCGTTAGTGGTCGGCAATGGGGGGCGTGAGCATGCCCTTGCTTGGAAGCTTCTGGAATCGCCGGGGGTAGAGGAGATTATGTGTGTGCCTGGCAATGGGGGCACAGCCACCCTGCCGGGCTGCCGCAACCTAGGGCTCGCGCTCGACGATTTTGAGGGGATTGCTCGGGTGGCCCTGGTTAATAATTTGAGCCTCGTCGTTGTGGGGCCGGAGCAGCCGCTGGCGGATGGTATTGCTGACTACCTCAGCAAACAGGGGCTGTTGGTCTTTGGCCCGACCCAAGCGGGGGCGCAAATTGAGGCCAGCAAAGCCTGGGCCAAAGCGTTGATGGCCGAAGCCCAGATTCCGACGGCGGCGGCGCGGGTGTTTACAGATGCGGCGGCGGCGATCGCCTATCTGCAAGCGCAGCCGCTGCCCATTGTGGTCAAGGCCGACGGACTGGCCGCTGGCAAAGGGGTCACGGTAGCCCAGACGCGGGAGGCCGCGATCGCCGCGGTGGAGGCGGCGTTTGAGGGGCAGTTTGGAGCCGCCGGTCATCAGGTCGTGATCGAAGCCTGTTTGACAGGGCAGGAGGCCTCCGTTTTGGCCGTAACCGATGGCGATACCATTGTGCCGCTGATGCCCGCGCAAGACCATAAGCAAATCGGCGAAGGCGATACGGGCGCAAATACGGGCGGCATGGGCACCTATGCGCCGACTCCAGTCATTACCCCGGAAATTCTCGATAAGGTGCAGGAACAGATTCTTGAACCCGCGATCGCCCTCCTCAAACAGCGCGAGATTGATTATCGCGGCGTGCTCTATGCGGGGCTGATGATCTCACCCGAGGGTGAGCCGACAGTGATTGAATTTAACTGCCGCTTTGGTGATCCCGAAACTCAGGTCGTCTTGCCCCTGCTAGAGACGCCGCTAGAGGAGGTCTTGCTGGCCTGTGCCGAAAAGCGCCTCGCCTCGTTGCCGCCCCTGCGGTGGCGCGCGGCTTCAGCCGCCTGCGTGGTGGCCGCCGCGGGGGGCTATCCCGACAGTTACCAAAAGGGCATGCCGATCGCCGGGTTGGATGCCGCGGCGGCCAAAGGGGCTTTAGTGTTTCATGCGGGCACGC
>CALCPB010000670.1 GCA_937897665.1 uncultured Halomicronema sp.
TCAAGCGTTGTCTAGAATCTCTTGTCAGCATAGGGTTGACCGACTTTTGCGTAAAAGGATAGGTCCCCAAGGGGGGCTGGGATTAATTGATGACGTGCCCTAGAAGACAGCCGTAATGGGATAGCCTACAACTAGACTTCACACGTCGTCTCTCGGTCTCAAGCCGCTTCTAATTTTTGAGGCAGGTCACAAACTAGCGGCAACCGACCCAGCAGGAACGAGCGTCAGCACAATGACACCCTCAATCGCACGGAGCCCTCAGCTAATGATGAATTGCTACGTGAGGTGGGCGGTGAAAGCCGGAATCATTTTGGCGTTGGCTCTGCTGTGGGTTTTGCTCCTCGAATTGCCCGCGATCGCTACCCCATCGCCCTATTGACTATCGACGCTTTAACAGGGACTCTCCATCGCGTTCTGAAATGTCGGCCAAGCCGTGATATCAGCCAATAGAGCGCGATAGCCCAACACGTTGGGATGCAGGCCATCGGTCGAAATGCGCGATCGCCACCAACTCTCGCCGCGACTGAGCCACAGGTCGAACAGATCTAAATAAGGAATATTTCGCTGCTGACAGGCTTGCTGGGTGGCTTCTTTGTATTGCGCTTGGTCGCTGTGATTGTAATGCAGCACTTCGGCAAAGGGCATCCGCTCTTCAAGTACGGGAGTCATGCCCACAAAGAGCACTGGGCACAGAGCCGTCGCTGCGGCTAACAGCTCATCCGTTTGCGCTTGAAAAGCTTCAAAATCAGTGCAGATACGACCGGTCGGCTTGCTGACCCGTGCCGTATCGTTGAGTCCGACCGATAGCAGCAACAGATCGGGGACTCGGTTTCTAAACTCGCCACGGGTTTGAAATTCTTGGACGAGGCGGTCGGATACGCGCTGTACGGTATCAGCCCTGACTCCCAAGTTGTAGATGGCGTGGCCGGGGGACTCTGGCTGTAGCCACTGACGCCTCAGACGCTCAACCCAACCGCCACCTTCAGGGTCACCGTAGCCGTAAACCAGACTGTCGCCAATCGCCACGATGCGCTTCTCTTTTCGGGCATTCACAACCTGGGGCGATCGCGTAAAAGGAGAGGCCGCTACCATGCTTGGAGTTCTCGTTTGCATCAATGAAATCAAGTCACGTTTTACCGTCACTTATGGGAATTTACCATTCTAAAGATTTCTTTTCAATTTTTTAAGCTTGTCAGCTCGTTTTTGTACGCTTGACGTCTTTGAGCCGCGTCGCCAAAATCTGGCCTTCAGACTTCAAAATTCAGGGCGATCGTCTAACTGATTTTGCCATTTTTATAGACTTGCCTCAGTCTTAATGGATGGCAAGGGACATCGACTACGCCGAGCCCTGCTGCCGATGTCATCGGAACGATATCGTTCCGATGACGACTCTCAAAATCTGGCTGTCGATTCGGTTTTTCTCGCTCAGTCGAATGCTCAGCAGGCTGGACTAAAAGCAGGCAGGAGGCACGTGATCGCCGCGTTGGGCACAAAATTTGTCACTCTAACGGAATTTGGCGGTATCCTTGCCTAGACTTCAACTGTCTATTAGGGCATCGGGCAGCGGTTATGGGCAAAATCTTAATTTCGGCAGGACACGGCGGCAACGAAGATGGGTCGATCGATATGGGGGTGACGGTGCCCGGCACCACCGAAGCTGCCGAGATGATCCGGATTCGCGATTTGGTGGTGCCCGAACTGCGATCGCGGGGGTTTGACGTTCTGGCCGTGCCTGATGACCTTAGCAACGAGCAAACCCTCAAATGGATCAACACCCGCTGCCAGCGAGATGATGTCGCGCTAGAGATTCATGGCGGTGCCGCTAGCAGTCCCGGCGCTCGCGGCGCAAGCGTGTTTTACATTGCCAACAATGAGGTGCGCAAATCCCATGCTGAGCTGCTGCTACTGGCACTGCTGCGGCGGGTGCCGCAGTTGCCGAGTCGGGGTGCGAAGCCCGACACCACCACCGGTACTGGCAGTCTGAGCTTTACCCGCAACTTGGGCTGTCCTTCGTTGCTGATGGAAGTGGGCTATCTGACCAATCCCGATGATCTGGGCCTGATTCAGAATCGCCGCCGCGATGTCGCCCTCGGGATTGCCGACGGCGTCGCCTCTTGGAGCCGCGCTGTGGCGGGTGATCCCGGCGATTTACAGAGCTTTCCGGAAGTCAACATCAGCGTCAATGGCGGCCTTTATGACGAAAAGGGCAGCATTATCAACAACAATGCCTATGTGCCGATCGACCTGGCCGATATGTTAGGGGTTGATATTGCCAACGATCCCAATGTGCGTCGAGTGCGCTATCGGGGAGTCGTTTATGTCAAGGCGATCGATTTGCGGGAATATAACATTTCCGTCGGCTGGGATGCGACCACTCGTACCGTTACTCTGAAAACGCTGAATGCGCTGCAAAATTGTGCTGAACAGCTAGCACGCATCATGGGCAAAGGGATTACATCCGATATCCAAATGCTGATGTTTTTGCAGTGCAACAATGACAGCGCGACGCAGCCCTATAAAGACCTGCCCCGGTTTTATCGAGAAGAAGGGGGAATCGAAGGCGTCAACCACGACTTAGCCTTCTGTCAAATG
>CALCPB010000671.1 GCA_937897665.1 uncultured Halomicronema sp.
AAAGGGATTGGGTCTTGAGAGGTGACTCGATTGTTCGCATGGGTTAACTGGCTGACTGCGACGCCTAAAATTTGGACACGTCATAAGGAGTCATCGCTGCATGTTCACCCACGTTAAGCCCACTGTGCGACACATCGTGCCCGCCGATCTCGGCGGCCGATCGCTGGTCAAAGTGGTCTATGTGGTTTTGGAGTCTCAGTATCAGAGTGCTCTGTCAGCCGCCATTCGCCAGCTCAATGCCAGCAACCCAGAAGTGGCCTTTGAGGTCAGCGGCTACCTGATTGAAGAGCTACGCAACCCTGAAAACTATGCGGCGTTTCAGCAGGACATCGCCGAGGCCAACATCTTTATTGCCTCGCTGATCTTTATTGAAGACTTGGCTGACAAAGTGGTTGAAGCCGTGCAGCCCCATCGCGATCGCCTCGATGCGGCGGTGGTGTTTCCCTCGATGCCGCAGGTGATGCGCCTGAACAAAATGGGCAGCTTCTCAATGGCGCAGCTCGGCCAGTCGAAGAGTGTGATTGGCGAGTTTATGAAAAAGCGCCGCCAGAAAAATGGCAGCGGCTTTGAAGACGCCATGCTGAAGCTGCTGCGCACCCTGCCGAACGTGCTGAAATATTTGCCCGTGGAGAAAGCGCAGGACGCTCGCAACTTTATGCTCAGCTTTCAATATTGGCTGGGCGGCTCTTCCGATAATTTGCAAAATTTCTTTTTAATGCTGGCCGATCGCTACGTGTTTACGGATAAGGCGATCGCCGGGGCCCCGCAGGCGGAGAGCCTAGAACATGCGGCACCTGTCACTTTTCCTGATGTCGGTATCTGGCATCCGATGGCGACCCAGATGTTTGAGGATTTGAAGGAATACCTCAACTGGTATGAGTCGCGCCAGGATCTGCCCGCCGCCCTGCGCGATCCGCTGGCTCCCTGCGTCGGTTTGGTGCTGCAGCGCACGCACCTGGTGACGGGCGATGAAGCCCACTACGCCGCCATGGTGCAAGAGCTGGAGTATTTGGGCGCTCGGGTGATTCCCGTTTTCTCCGGTGGCTTAGACTTTGCCAAACCGGTGAACGAATACTTTTTTGATCCCCTGCAGCCGGAAGAAGCCATTGTGGATTCCGTCGTGTCGCTGACGGGCTTCGCCCTGGTCGGTGGCCCAGCGCGACAAGATCATCCCAAGGCGATCGAAACCCTGCAGCGGTTGAATCGACCCTACATGGTGGCGCTGCCGCTGGTGTTTCAAACCACAGAAGAGTGGGAAGCCAGTGATTTGGGCCTACACCCGATTCAGGTGGCACTGCAGATGGCGATTCCGGAACTGGATGGGGCGATCGAGCCGATTGTGCTTTCCGGTCGCGATGGCATGACTGGGCGGGCGATCTCCCTGCAAGATCGCATCAGCTCCATTGCGCAGCGAGCGATGAAGTGGGGCAACCTGCGCCGCAAACCCAAAGTGGATAAGAAGCTAGCGATCACCGTCTTCAGCTTTCCGCCAGACAAAGGCAACGTCGGGACTGCGGCCTATCTGGACGTGTTTGGCTCCATCTATAAAGTGCTGGAGGCGATGAAGCAAAATGGCTATGACCTGCCGGAACTGCCTGCCTCTCCCGAAGCGTTGATGCAGGAGGTGATTCACGATGCGCAGGCCCAGTACGCCAGCCCTGAACTGAACGTGGCCTATCGCATGTCGGTGCCCGAGTATGAAGAACTCACCCCCTACTCGACGCGGTTGGAAGAAAACTGGGGGCCGCCGCCCGGCAACCTCAACACCGACGGCCAAAATCTGCTGGTGTACGGCAAGGCCTTTGGCAATGTCTTCATCGGCGTGCAGCCCACCTTTGGTTACGAAGGCGACCCGATGCGGCTACTGTTTTCGCGATCGGCTAGCCCCCACCATGGGTTTGCCGCCTATTACACCTATCTAGAGCAAATCTGGGGCGCGGATGCGGTGCTGCACTTTGGCACCCACGGCTCGCTAGAATTTATGCCCGGTAAGCAGATGGGCATGTCGGGCATGTGCTATCCCGATAGCCTGATTGGCAGCACGCCTAACCTCTATTACTATGCTGCCAACAATCCCTCCGAGGCGACGATCGCCAAGCGGCGCGGCTATGCCGAAACCATCAGCTACCTCACGCCACCGGCTGAGAATGCGGGATTGTACAAGGGACTGAAGGAGCTGAGCGAACTGATCAGCTCTTACCAGTCGCAAAAGGATAGCGGTCGCGCCATTCAAATTGTGAATGCCATTGTGGAAACGGCGCGGGTCTGCAATTTGGATCGCGATGTGGCGCTGCCTGAAATCGACGCTAGCGAAATGTCTACGGACGATCGCGACAACTTGGTGGGTAAGATCTACATCAAACTGATGGAAATCGAGTCGCGCCTGCTGCCCTGCGGTCTGCATGTGATTGGCAAACCGCCCACGGCTGAAGAAGCGATCGCCACCCTGGTCAACATTGCCGGGCTCGATCGCGACGAAGAGGGCATCAAGAGCCTGCAGCGGGTGATTGCCGAGAGCATTGGCCGCGATATTGACGAGATTTATGGGAATAGCGATCGTGGCGTTTTGGACGACGTGCAGCTGTTGTACGACATCAATCAGGGCGTGCGGGAGGCGGTGGCGGCCCTAGTGCACGAGCAGGTCGATGCCGACGGTCGTGTCTCCATGGTGTCGCGGCTCAACTTCCTCAATATTGGCCGCAAAGAGCCTTGGATTAAAGCCCTGCAAGAAGCGGGCTATCCCGGTGTGGAAAGCGAAACTATTAAGCCCCTGATGGAGTTTTTGGAATACTGCCTAGAGCAGGTCTGCGCCGACAACGAACTGGGTGCCTTGCTGAAAGGGTTAGAAGGGGAATATGTGCTCCCTGGCCCGGGTGGCGATCCGATTCGCAACCCTGACGTGTTGCCCACGGGTAAAAACCTGCATGCACTTGATCCGCAGTCGATTCCTACGCTAGCGGCGGTGCAGTCGGCAAAAATTGTGGTCGATCGCCTGCTTGAGCGGCAGCGACAAGAAAACGGCGGCGCTTATCCGGAAACCATTGCCACGGTGCTCTGGGGTACGGACAATATCAAGACCTATGGTGAATCGCTGGCGCAAATGCTGTGGTTTGTCGGCGTCAAGCCGGTGCCCGATGCCCTCGGTCGCGTCAACAAGCTAGAGCTGCTGTCGCTGGAAGAGTTGGGTCGGCCCCGCGTCGATATTGTGGTGAACTGCTCCGGCGTTTTCCGCGATCTGTTCATTAACCAAATGGCGCTGCTCGATCGCGCGGTGAAAATGGCGGCTGAGGCAGACGAGCCGTTGGCGATGAACTTCGTTCGCAAGCACGCGCTAGAGCAGGCGGAGCAGATGGGCTGCGACCTGCGTACCGCTGCTACCCGCATCTTCTCTAACGCGTCGGGCTCCTATGCTTCGAACGTTAACCTGGCGGTGGAAAACAGCAGTTGGGAAGAGGAGAAAGAATTGCAGGAGATGTACCTGAACCGGAAGTCTTTTGCCTTCAACTCGGATAACCCTGGTGTGATGGATGAGTCTCGCGACTTGTTTGAGTCTTCTTTGAAGAAGGCGGAAGTCACCTTCCAAAACCTAGATTCGTCGGAGATTTCGCTGACGGATGTGTCTCACTACTTCGACTCTGACCCCACCAAGGTGGTGGCGAGCCTACGGGGCGATGGCACTAAGCCGGCTTCCTACGTGGCGGACACCACGACGGCCAACGCTCAGGTGCGCACCCTATCAGAGACGGTGCGATTGGATGCCCGCACTAAGATGCTGAATCCCAAGTGGTATGAGGGCATGCTCTCCCACGGGTATGAGGGTGTGCGGGAACTGTCGAAGCGCTTGGTGAATACGATGGGCTGGTCAGCCACTGCCGATGCGGTGGATAACTGGGTCTACGAAGACACCAACAGCACCTTCATCAAAGATCCGGAGATGTGCAAGCGACTGATGGACTTGAACCCCAACTCCTTCCGCCGCATGGTTTCGACCCTGCTGGAAGTAAACGGGCGTGGCTACTGGGAAACCAGTGACGAAAACCTGGAGCGGCTGCAAGAGCTGTACCAAGAAGTCGAAGACCGCATTGAAGGGGTTGAATAATATCAAACCGGTCTTCTAGCTAAGACGCTTTAATCCAAAGCCCTCGGCTGCTACTGGCAGCCGAGGGCTTGTTTCATGCAAGTTAGTTGCAAATGCTATGCAGCTTCGCTCATGCGCTTACGCATTGTTCCAGCCACTCCGACGCCAGCAACCGTAGCTAAACCGAGGACTGAGAAAGGTTCAGGTACATCTACAGCAGTTTCGATAACAACGTCGTCAATGTTGGCCCCTAACGTGTCCTTCTTACCCAAAGACCAGAACTTCAGACGTGTGCTTGATTCAGTCGCAGTGATTGTTTTGTTGAAGATTTTCCAGCCGTCACCGCTGTTGCCGGCATCAATTGCTTCGTAGGTACCCTCGCCAAATTCAACGGCTAGCTTGTTATCACCATTGATACCGTTGCGTGGGCCATAGGCAAATGAGAGATGATACTTCTGCCCGATTGTGGTCACAATATCCTGGAAAAAACCAATTTCCTCGGGGGGAGTATTTCTGTTGTAGTGACTATCTAGCTCGGCAAAATGCTCACCTTCGTAGGCCGTACCAACCACGTTTTTGCGGATTTCAATGCGGCTACCCTCAAAGGGGGTCCAGCCTTCTAGCTGACCCTCGCCAAAAGTCGTCCACATATTCCTTTGGAAATTCGCTGACTCGAAGCCACCATTCACAACCAAGTTGCTGGCAGCTGCAGGATTTGCTGAAGAGCATAGTAAAGCAGCTGCACAGAGTAAGCCAGATCCGATCGCAAGTGTTTTCATGGGTTTAATCGCTCAATAAATTCGTTTGTTTCCGTTAATACCAATTTGTATCAAATCGTTATTAATAGAAAGCACTTTGAATTAGCTTATTCAGGGCTTAATCCTGGGCTTAGTGAGTGATAAAGCGGGCCTTGCAATTCTGAAGAAAGCCAAAAAATCCCAGTAAATTTACTGCTAAAGTGATGCGCTAGTTGATTGTTATCTAGACCTCTCCATACTTCTTCTGAGCAATAATTTCTGAATTTAGCGCAGATTTTCGGAACAAAGAGTCGCTGATGGCGGGCAAGTTTTTTTACCCTAGTGAACATACCTGGCAGCCCTCTAAAAATCTCTGAGCTTTACTCAAGGCGGTAACCCTGCACCAGAAAGTTCTGCAGATTCCTGCATTGGGATGCCAAGATGATGCACGAGAGGCTTTCAGGCAGCCTCGACATTAGCTAGGCTGACGTTTTCTGATTGCTCACCACAGAAATGATTCCACCGGTCTTGCAGCAGGCCAAGGCAATGGGCAGCAGCCAAGCCCTCATGGCTTTTGACGGTGCACTAAGAAGCAACTTATGCAGTAAACAGGGCAAGGGCGATTGCCCATGGAGTCAGTCTTCATACGCGATCGCCGCTGCCTTTAATTTCCTAGAGATATTCAAGACCTCTGGAAACTGCTACCTTCTTAAGGAACTAAGCTGCTTGCGCGAGTGACGACCGCCCAAGCTGTCCAGCAGTCGTCTGCCCGTGTGGCAGCCGGTGAGTTTGATTGTGCAGTCTAGCACCGGTTGACTGGAGACAGCGTTACCCGACCTCTTGGGAGGTTTTGACCTGAGGCTGAGCTTGGGGCTGGAATTGGAAGAGTGTGTAGACGACGTTGCGGCGAATGCCGGTCATCATATCCAAAAAGACTTCGTAGCCTTCGCTCTTGTATTCGATCAGCGGATCTTTTTGGCCGTAGCCGCGTAGGCCGACGGTTTCCCGCAGCGAGTCCATTTGCTGCAGGTGCTCACGCCAGAGATTGTCGATTTGCTGCAGAATGAAGAACCGCTCGGCCTCGCGCATTAGGCCCGGCTTCATCTGGTCCACCTGCGCCTCTTTCATGTCATAGGCCGTGCGCACCTGCTCATGGAGAAAAGTTCTGATTTCGCCGACGGACAGATCTTCTAACTGCGACGGCTCCATGTCAGCGAGTAGATAGACAAACTCTTTGACCTTCTCCACCATTTCCGGCAGCTTCCACTCTTCGGAAGGCAGCTCGGGGTTGATGTAAGCGGTGACAATGTCATCCATCGTGCGCTCAGCGTAGGAAATTTCCAGCTCTTTCAAATCTTGCCCTTCTAGCACGCGCCGCCGCTCAGCGTAGATGGCCCGCCGCTGATTGTTCATCACTTCGTCGTACTCAAACACCTGCTTACGGATGTCGTAGTAGTAGGTCTCAACCTTTTTCTGAGCGCCTTCGAGCGATCGCGTCAGCATGCCCGATTCGATTGGCATGTCTTCTTCGACGCGGAACATATTCATCAAACCCGCAACGCGATCGCCGCCAAAGATACGCAACAGATTGTCTTCTAAGCTGAGGAAAAAGCGAGTGGAACCGGGGTCACCCTGGCGGCCAGCGCGGCCCCGCAGCTGGTTATCAACCCGGCGCGACTCGTGACGCTCAGTGCCAATGACATGCAGCCCCCCGGCCTCGATCACCTTGTCATGCTCCTCGTCGGTAAACTGCTCATACTCGTGCAGTACGAGGTTATAGGCCTCCCGCAACTGCTGAATTACCGGGTCATCAACGGGGGCTTTTTCCGCCGCGATCGCTACCTTGTCTTCGGCTTCTAACTCAGGCAGGCTGCGATCACCGTAAGTGTCAACGGCTAAGGCCACGGTATCTTTGAGCATCTGCTCCGCTTCTGCCGATAGCTCCGTGGGGAAGATGTCGGGTGAGGCTTTCCAGGTTTTAACTTTCTTTTGCTCACCGGCGAACCCTTGAGCCTTACTGCGGCCTTGGGCACCCGGTACCGCGATCTTCATTTCGTCGTCTTCGGGTTTCACAATGCGCGGCATCAGGTACTCACGCACCTTGAGGCGGGCCATGTATTCCGCGTTACCCCCCAGAATGATATCGGTGCCGCGTCCTGCCATGTTGGTGGCGATCGTCACCGCGCCGCCGCGTCCCGCCTGGGCGACGATTTCAGCTTCTCGCTCCACGTTCTCTGGCTTGGCGTTCAGCAAGTTGTGGGGAATGTTGCGCTCGGCCAGCAGCGCCGACAGCAATTCGGACTTTTCGACGCTGGTGGTGCCGACCAAAACGGGGCGGCCCGTTTCATGCATTTCGGCACATTCGCTGGCTACGGCCTGCCACTTCGCCATCTCGGTTTTGTAAACCACATCGGCCAGATCTTGGCGACGCGAGGGCTTGTTGGTCGCGATGACCGTCACTTCCAACTCGTAAATCTTTTCGAATTCGGCTTCTTCCGTTTTAGCCGTGCCGGTCATGCCCGACAGCTTGGGATACAGCAGGAAGAAATTCTGATAGGTAATGCTGGCAAGGGTTTGGGTTTCTGGCTGAATCTCGGCGTGTTCTTTGGCCTCGATCGCCTGGTGTAGGCCGTCGCTCCAGCGGCGGCCAGGCATCACCCGGCCCGTAAACTCATCGACAATGACGACTTCGCCGTTACGCACAATGTACTTAACGTCTTTGTCAAACAGTTCCTTGGCTTTGACCGCGTTGAAAATATAGTGCGCCCAGGGATCTTTAGGATCAAAGAGATCCTGCACGCCCAGCATTTCTTCTGCCAGAATAAAGCCCTCATCGTTGAGCAACACGTTGTGCGCCTTTTCATCGACTTCGTAATGCTCTTCATCGTTGAGGGCCGTCGCGACCTCGGCAGCCTTCGTATATTTTTCGCTGGGGCGCTGAACCTGCCCCGAGATGATCAGGGGGGTACGGGCCTCATCCACCAAAATGGAATCCACTTCGTCAATCACGCAGAAGTTGAAGGGGCGCTGCACGACATCTTCAATGGAGGTGGCCATGTTGTCGCGCAGGTAGTCAAACCCGAACTCGCTATTGGTGCCGTAGGTGATGTCGCAGGCATAGTTCTTCTGGCGCTCGCTGGGGCTCATGCCCTGCTGAATCAGGCCCACCTCAAGCCCCAAAAAGCGATGCACTTGCCCCATCCACTCGGCGTCGCGGCGGGCCAGATAGTCGTTCACCGTGACGACGTGAGCGCCTTTGCCCGTTAAGGCGTTGAGATAGCTGGGCAGGGTAGCCACCAGGGTTTTGCCCTCGCCGGTTTTCATCTCGGCGATTTGCCCTTCGTGCAGCACCATGCCGCCAATTAGTTGCACATCAAAGTGGCGCATACCCAAGACTCGGCGAGAAGCTTCTCGCACCACCGCAAAGGCTTCGGTGAGGATGTCATCCAGCGACTCTCCTTTGGCCAAGCGCTGTCGGAACTCGCCCGTTTTAGCTGCCAGTGCCTCGTCTGACAGCGGCTGTATTTCTTCTTCCAGCAAGTTGATTTCGACTACATCGGGTCTGTAGCGTTTGAGTTTTCGAGCGTTTGGATCACCAAGCAGAGCTTTGAGCATATGTCCGGAGACGATGAATGGATAGAATCTTTAGTAAAACGAAAATTCCGGCGTTTAACAATGGGCGATCGCCGCACCTTCAACGCTTTAGACAATCGAATCACCGTTTACTGATCCTACCACTTGCCCCTGGGGGATCATTAAACACTGATGTTTTGGATTATCTTTAAGATTAGAAAATAAGTTTCGTGTCTAAAATAAGTTCACTATGAACGTTTAGTGCGGTTTCGAGCTGTTTTTTATGCAAGATCTCTCCCTCAGGGTGTTTGTCGCTCCGGATCTCAGCCAGTGTGGGCTGGGCAACCGCTGCTATGAGGGTGTGATTGGCCGCCGCAGTGAGCGCGTGATCGCGACGCGACCCGGCGATGTCTTGAGTCTGCGACGACGAGTCTCGGGCGTTTGGTCTTAGAAGTTGGGTCACCGCTATCGACCCAAGTCGACCGACGCCAGTCAATTGATAGAGTCAGCGATCTCTGAGTTTTTCGCTGACTCGGTTTGCCTAACCGTCGTCCCTTTTACTTTTTTTACTCGTTATGGACTGCAGCAACATTCAATTTCAATACGTTGAGACGTTAAGCTCCGCCGAGATGCAGCAGCTAATTGCCCTGTTTCAGAAGGCTGCGTTTTGGGCCAGCGATCGCACCGACACAGATATGGCCGTCGCGATCGCCCACAGTCACCCAGTCGTCATTGCTTGGGATGGCGAGCAGCTGATTGGCTTTGCCCGCGCCACGTCTGACGGTGTCTACCGGGCCACTATTTGGGATGTGGTGATCGACCCTCACTATCAGGGAGCTGGGCTCGGCCGTAAACTGGTGCAAACGGTGCTGAGTCATCCCCTCATGAGCCGGATTGAGCGTGTCTACTTGATGACGACCCATCAGCAAGCGTTTTATGAGCGCATCGGCTTTCAAGAAAATCAGACCACCACAATGGTGCTGTTTCATCAAGAAATTGAGCCCGTGCCAAATTTGGTGACTGTTGAGCAAGAGCCGCTGTCTGGCCAGATTTAGGCCGGTTAGTCCACTCAAGGAATTGCTCAAAAATAGTGTACTGATCGCAGAGGTTTGACCCTGTCAACCCCTCACCAAAAACGTGTCAATGTTTGAGGGTTATGCAGGCGCAAC
>CALCPB010000672.1 GCA_937897665.1 uncultured Halomicronema sp.
GAAGTTTAGTCAAGGAATTACCCATTCGAATTAAAAATAGTAATAATAGAAACATATAGATTCACGTTCACCCTCGTTTTCATCGGCGTTTCGCCAGTCATGATGAACGAGGACGGAAGTAGGGAAATTTCCCGAAGGAACGCGCCCCCATTTAACTTTTCGGCATTTTGGAGGCGGAAACATGCTGAGTACTTCGTTAGTTCAAGGTCTAGAAATCATTGGTTTGGTCAGCGTCATGGCGACCGTGCTATCTCCCGTTTTGTGTTGGGTATTGCTAAGCCCATTCAACGCGGAGACATCGGCGTAGCGAACTGTTTAGGTCACCCGGCCGCGGCCGCTCAAGCTCGAAAATATCTCGCAACAGTAGCGGTCAGAGAAGTTTCTCTAGCCGCTACTTATTTTTAAGGCGTGAGACTTGCCACTGCATCAACTTTATGGGCTGTTCGAGCAAATGCTGATCACTGTTGAGATTGAGCCGATTTCCGGTGCTGACTTAAGGGTGAACGATGACACCCCATCTCGATCTGTTGACGAGACAACTCAGTTGCATGTCGTGACATTAAAAGCATAAACGACCTGCATCTAATGCGGGTCGTTGCTGTCAAGACCCCCTCCCTGGCTAGTTGAGGTTGCCGCTATTCATAATTTGGCCACTCTGCAATCGCGATCGCCTAGCTGCTGAATGAGCCCTGACAAAGCATCGAGAAATTTAGCTTAAACCGTACAGGTAGGGCGCACACGGTAAGCCATGTGCATTGGATAACCATCTTGAGCATAAATACGGTCGACACAATTCAAAGCCATCTCAAGATCTTTGAAGACTTTAAGCACTTCTTCTGTGCCGTTGGCGTAGAGAATGCATAACTCCCAAAACATGTGAACCTCCAGAAGCGAATCGCCTAAAGGCGTATGATTTTTAGTGAAGCTTTACGCTTCTAGGCTGTTTTAAGCTTATGGCTTTATCGATTCTTCGTAATCCGCAGGACTATCTAACCTAAAAGCGGTTTCGTACCCGTAGTATTTGCTTTACGCCGGTAATTTCCAGGAGTCCAGCTAGTTCATAGCGTTATCGGATTTTCGTAATCCGCAGGACTATCTAACCTAAAAGCGGTTTCGTACCCGTAGTATTTGCTTTACGCCGGTGATTGCTGAGAGTCCAGCGTGGGTTTGATGCAGAATTGCCTAAGACCTGGCGCTTGCGAGTGACGGGGGGAGCCATTGCAGCCTAACGTTTGTTGCATTAGGACTTGACTATGTTCGACAGCATCGTGGTCGGCGGTGGGCCAGCGGGTAGCAGTGCGGCCTATCACCTCGCCCGGCAAGGCTGCTCAGTGTTGGTATTAGAGAAAGCCATCTTTCCCCGTGACAAACCCTGCACCGGAGCCTTGTCGCCCTTGGTTGCCCAATGGTTCGACTTTGATTTTGCTCCCATCATCGCCCAGCGCGTCAGACGAGTCCGCTACACCTGGAAGTTGGGCGATCCGGTGGCCTCTGAGTTGCAAACCCAAGAGCCGATTTGGCTGGTCAAGCGCGATGCCTTTGATCAATTTTTAATCAATCACGCGATCGCCAAAGGGGCCGTCTTTCAAGATGGTACCCCCGTGCTCAAAGTCGAGTTTGCCGAGGGCTGCTGGCAGATTCATACCCCCCAAGCAGTCTTCGAGGGGCGCTACTTGATCGCGGCCGATGGGGCTGAGGGCACCTTGTCACAGTGGCTAGGGTTGGAGATGCCGAAAGTGCGACCAGCGGCTGTGTTTGCTATCCCGGCTGAGCAATCGCCGCATAATCCCACGCTCAACTTTGAATTTGGACTGCTCAAAAACGGCTGCTTGTGGTCTTTTCCCTACGATTCTGAGCGCCTGATGGGCGCCGTGACCTTTTTGGGCAGCAGTGAACCGGATTACCCGGCCGCCTTCAAATCCTATGCTGCCGGGTTCGACCTTAACGGTAGTGCCGGGCAGCTCTTGCCTCACCTCGTCAAACTTTGGGATGGCAACCGATCGCTACACACTCGCCAGGCAGTCGTTGTTGGAGAAGCCGCTGCGATCGTCGATCCGCTCTCAGCCGAGGGCATTCGCCATGGCATGTACAGCGGCGTTGAGGCGGCCAAAGCTATCTATGCCGCGTTGCAGGGGCAGGACGAGGCGCTGGCAGACTACACGGCGACCATGCATCAGTGGGGTGACAATATGCAGTGGGCTCAGCGCATTGCAGGGGTATTCTTCCGGTTTCCGGGTATTGGCTATCGCGTTGGCATCAAGCGCCCCACCATGACTAAACGCATGGGGCAGCTATTGGCGGGTGAAATCGAATATAGCGATGTGGCGAGTCGAGTGATCAAGCGACTATCAACGGGATTGCTGCCGGGTCGCAAGTAGCCGTCTGCAATCCGGTGAGAGCAGCACACTGGCAAGGTAGTAGTGTCCTCAGCGGCTGGCCAACTCGGTCAGAGCGCGGCCTGTGACTCGACAGAGCTGCCATTCGGGCTTAATCTCAGCCCCCATGCGTTCATAAAAATCAATTGCTGGTTGGTTCCAGTCCAAAACGTTCCATTCCAAGCGGCCACAGTCTCGCTCAAGGGCGAGTTGCCCTAAGCGCTGCAACAGCAACTTACCAATGCCCCGACCGCGATATTCCGGCACTACAAAGAGATCTTCTAAGTAGATACCTGGTTTCATCAAAAACGTTGAATAGTTGTGAAAGAAGAGCGCAAAGCCCACCGCAACGTCATCGACGCGAGCAATCAACGTCTCAATATGAGCGTGATCGCCAAACAAATGCTCAGTCAGATCGACCGCGTTGCCAGTCACTTCGTGGGTCAGCTTTTCGTAATCGGCCAGGGCATGAATCAGTTGAACAATGGCAGGGACATCTTCTGGAGTCGCAAAGCTGATGGTAATCGCAGACGAAGTCGAGAGATCTGACATGAAAGGGGGCTAATGGCGGTTTAGGTTAGGGGGCTCACAGCAGGGCGATCGCGTTAACTGGCAGGGCCTGCATCGTTAATAGGCTGCAGCAGCCATTACTGACGCAGTTGCCGGAGATGGCCTTCTTTGAGCTGAACGACAGGATGGTTAGAAACCCTGACCAGTTGCTCGTTATGAGTCGTCACCACCACTGTGATGCCAATGGAGTTCAGCTTCTTGAGAATCTTAATCACCTGCAGAGCATTTTCGGGATCAAGGTTACCGGTGGGTTCATCGGCCAAGAGCAGTGGCGGCGTACCGACGACGGCGCGAGCAATACTGACCCGCTGCTGTTCGCCACCCGATAGCTCATTGGGAAAAGATTCGGACTTATCCTGCAGCCCCACCATTTTGAGCGTAGGCCAGAGGCGACGGTGAATCTCTTTACGGCTGTAACCCTGAGCCCAGAGCACAAAGGCGACATTCTCAGCCACCGTGCGCCGCGGAATCAGCTTGTAATCTTGAAAGACGATGCCAATGCGGCGACGCACTTTAGCTAGCTGGTTGCCCCGGAGCTGGCCGATGGGCGTGCCCTCAATCATGACTTCGCCCGATGTCGGATGCTCTTGCCCGTACAGCAGCTTGAGGAGGGTGGACTTGCCGGCCCCGGAAGCCCCAGTAATAAAGAGAAAATCGCCTTTATGCATCTGCAAGTTGACGTCTATCAGCGCCCGATTCCCTTTGGGATAACTTTTAGAAACGTTTTGCAGAGCCACCACGACATGGCGGTGAGGGGTCTGACGTGGGGCCGTTGTCTTCGGCTTGGATGGTTGACTGCGCCGTTGGGCACTGGGCTTGGTTGTAGATCTAGGGGGCGCCGGGATCGCATTGTCATTTTCCGTGACTGAGGTTGCCCCCTGGAGACGATCGCTAAGCACCGAACGAACGTCTTCGGGCAGTCTTTCGTAGCTACTGCTGGGGCGGGTAACAACCGAGGTCATAAGCAAAATCTCAAAATAAGCTAGCAATCCAGGGCGGATAGTAGACTCGCCAATTAAAGGCTATGACGCTGTATTGTACTGAACTTCGGTCAAAAGTCTACCCTTGAGTCCTAAATTATTAGCGGTTGCACAGAATCGCTAGCGCTACATATAGCGCTAGCGCTGAACTGGGGGGTCGTTACATCATCGACAGCTGCTGCTCATTATAAAAATCGGGGACGGCACTGACTTCATAGCCCAGGTGACGACAGGCCGCCCGCGTGACCACCCGGCCCCGCGGCGTTCGCTGCAGATAGCCCAACTGCATCAAATAGGGTTCGTAGACTTCCTCAATGGTTTGAGCATCTTCGCCAGTGGCAGCAGCCATGGTGTCTAGTCCGACCGGGCCCCCGTTAAAGTTTTCGATCATGACTGACAGCAAGCGACGATCAGTCCAGTCCAACCCGCAGGGATCAACATTGAACAGCTCCAGCGCTTCCGCCGCGATCGCCTGATTGATCCGACCAGATTTTTTGACTTCGACATAGTCACGGACTCGTTTGAGCAACCGGTTAGCAATACGCGGCGTGCCTCGTGATCGCCGCGCGATTTCTTCTGCCCCATCGGGTTGAATCGGCGTATTCAGCACCTGAGCGGTGCGAGTGACAATCTGCGTTAGCTCATCTACTTCATAA
This sequence comes from uncultured Halomicronema sp., assembly GCA_937897665.1. GTDB lineage: Bacteria > Cyanobacteriota > Cyanobacteriia > Phormidesmidales > Phormidesmidaceae > Halomicronema. Next base: position 4,582 of record CALCPB010000672.1, read on the forward strand.
AATCGCAGCCGCTGAATCAAGCCAAAGCGATCGCGCAGAGGCGAGGTCAAGGCGCCGACCCGAGTCGTGGCTCCCACCAGCGTGAACGGGTTGAGCGGAATGCTACGCGTGCGGGCGCTCTGGCCCTTGCCGATGGTGATATCTAACCGCGAGTCTTCCATCGCGGGATAAAGGATTTCTTCGGTGACGCGGGGCAGTCGGTGAATCTCATCAATGAAGAGGATGTCGCCTGGCTTGAGGTTGACGAGCAAGCCGGCAATATCACGGGGCCGCTCCAGCGCTGGAGCCGTCGTGATTTTGCAGTCCACCTGCATCTCTTGGGCCAAAATGAGCGCCATGGTAGTTTTACCCAGGCCGGGAGGGCCGTAGAGCAAAAGATGATCGAGGGGCTCTTCACGCGACTGCGCAGCCCGAATCGCAATATCCAGGACTTCTTTAAGCGATTTTTGGCCAATGTAGTCAGCGATTTGTTGCGGTCGCAACCCATCTTCTGGCGGGCTGGCCGGGCGATCGCGCTGCTCGCGCACGACGGAGGCCGGAACTGCTAGTTCAGCAGCGTCTGACGGCTTAGCGCCCGCTTTTGGCTGACGCGGCGGCTGAGGCTCAGACTCAGACTTCGAAGAAATGATGGCCATAGGGGTCACGGACGATAGGGGCTACGCACCAGCTCATGCCAACGCAGCAGGATTGCCTTTGATTCTAAAGAGAACGAGCGTATTACTCAACCCGGCAGGACGCCACTAATGCGCATCAAGTCTGCCACAGTGGGGCAATAGGGCGATAAACCCAGCTTTTCGGGGTGGACGGGATCGTTGTAAACAAAATGCCGATAGTTCAGACAAAACCGATCCCACTCTGCCATGCGAATGTTGAACCCATCAATGATGCGATCGGCGAGCCACAGTGAGAGGGGAATGCGGAAAAAGATGCGCAGCCCCAAATAGTGGCAGACTTCTTCTACCGTGCGATTGAGGGTAAGAGCCGGATTGCCGATGACCACCTGTCGAGAGGCTTGGGGGCCAGGCGGATGATCAACCAGATGACTGACCACGAGAGCGATGTCTCTGCCATGGGCAAAGTGAAAGCTCCCATCGGCTTTGAGAAAACGGATCAGCCCCATCCAGCGAGTGACGTCTTGAATCCCTGCCGAAATGTGGGAATAGGGTTTGTCTTTATCACCACCAAAGACCAAGGTGGGAAAAACCGTGGTGATTTTCGGATAGATGGCCAGCTCCGGTAGCTGCAGATAGCACTGATATTTGCTGCGAATGTAATCGGTGCCGATTTCCCCCGCTTCTGCCAGAGGCCGATTATCGCTGTCTAAAATGCTAGCGGTCGAAAAATAGAGCACTTGCCGACAGCGATCGCCGTGCAACAGGGCCATCAGCTGGTGATTGCCGGTGACATTGATGTCATAAATTTCAGGCGCACCGCCCCATGAAGTGGCCGCTAAGATGGCGGTATCCACCGTCGCTAGCCGGTCAGCGTAGGCTGCAATATTGCGAATGTCATCTTGGATGACCTCAATGCGGGGCTCATCCTGCCAGTTGAAGAGGAGCTTCGCCGGATTGCGCACGAGTAAAACTAGCTGATGAGGCGTATCGGCCAGTAACTGCTCAACTAAATAATGACCAATACAGCCGCTGGCCCCAGTGACAAAGATTTTCTGCGGGGAACGACTTTCAAGCGATTCAATCGATTCAGACACGCTGGCAACACCGGGAAAACACAATACCCCAATGATGACGGGCGTTCTACCTCCGTTTGGGATCAGGAGACAGAACGCTCGCTGCCGGACAAAGGCTAGGGGTTAGGGTGCTCTCAGCGTATCATCTGCGGTGATAGCAGCTCGGCAATGCTGGCCTCATCAGGCTTGGGGGATTAACCAATGAGGGGCCCTAAGCGGACACGGCCAGCAGCTGATCAAGGTTCTTACCCGTCTCAAAAAAGAAGGCCGCATTATCTTCTGGGGTTCCGGGCAAAATGCCGTGACCCAAATTGAGAATGTGACCGCGACGTCCGGCTTTTTGTACGGTGTCAAAAATGCGATCGCGAATGAAGCTCTTGGAGCCAAACAGGGCCGCTGGATCGACGTTGCCTTGCACGGCCATGTTCGGCCCTAGGCGGCGACGGGCTTCAGCCATATCCACCGTCCAATCGACGCTGATGATGTCTACCCCAGATTCGGCCATCAGCTCCAACACGCCAGCGCTGCCGCTGATGTAAAGAATCAGAGGCGTTTCCGGATGCTTCGCTTTAACCTGGCGGACCACCTGTTGCTGGTAGGGCAGCGCAAAGGTGCGATAATCCATCGGGCTCAGCTGCCCCGCCCAAGAGTCAAACAGTTGCACCACCTGCGCTCCACAGTCAATCTGATGGCAAGCATAGGTCGCGATGTTGTCGGCAAGCTTGCTGAGCAATTGATGCAGCATCGCCGGTTCAGAAAAGGCCATGCCCTTGATATTGGCGTAGTTTTTGGAGGTGCGCCCTTCGACGGCGTAGGCGGCCAGCGTCCAGGGAGAGCCAACAAACCCCAGCACGGCTGCATCGTTGCCCACCTCAGCCCGTAGGGTGCTCAAAATCGTGCGAATAAAAGGGGTCGCCGTGTCAGGATCAAGGGCATGAACGGCATCCACCTGCGCTTGGCTGCGAATCGGCGGATCAATCATGGGGCCTTTGCTTTCGATAATGTCGAAGGGAATGCCCATACCGGTGAGCGGCGTCAAAATATCTGAGAAAAGAATGACGCCGTCGGGCCGAAAAGCCCGCCAAGGCTGCAGGGAAATTTCGATCGCCAGTTCGGGATTTTCGGAACGCTCTCTAAAAGACGGGTACTTTTCTCGCAGGTCTCGATAGATTTTCATGTATCGACCAGCCTGGCGCATCATCCAAACTGGCGGTCGATCCACAGATTCTCCGCGCGCTGCCCGTAGCAATAAAGGTTCCTGATTCAAACCGGTCATTGAAACTTTACCCGTATTCATGAAAGTTCTTAAGCGTAGTCGCTAGCGTAACATCCTGTGAATACCGCCATTTCACGTTGTCTGAGCAGGTTTACATTTTTCTCCTGAGGGATGCGATCGCTTCAACGTAGAATGAAGGTCACAAGGTCATTTGAAGCCCCTGACAGCAACGGCATGGATATCGTTAACTTTTTTGAAACAGTTGAAGGAACCTGGTTTTCGCAGCGCACTACGCATTTTGCCCCAGGCCAACCGTCCCAAACCGGACAAACCACCCTGCAAATCACCCGCGTCGAACTGGATGACGCTCGCGTTTTAGAACTCTGCCAGCAATTCTCTGTAGAGGCCACTGCCGCTATATTTGCCTTTGTCATTCAACAAGCTGGAAAAACGAGTCTCTACAGCTCGGAAACCAGCCCACCCTCAAGCACCACGATGATGGTGGGCTGCCAATCGGAAGATGACGCATCCGGCAAGTTTTTGAGCCAGACCGAGCAAGAAACTGCTGTTTCAGGCAAATATCAGCTCGAAGATGAAATTCTCACGCTCAGCGTTCACAATGACGATTTCGAATCAGAAGAGCGCCTGTGGTACATGAATCCCAATCTGCGGATGCGCACCAGTTTAGTGAAACGCGCTGACGGCTTCCGAATGTCTTCATTCTGCTCAGAAGTTCGTCGTCTATCGACATAACCGGCTTTAAACACAGAGTTGCTACTTTATCGGCTCTGAGAGATGCTTCTATGCAAATAAGTCAGCCTGAGTGACTCATGCTTTGACATTAACGTCTGCAGCAACAATGAGGGGCTCTCATCAGGTGCCCCAGCCGCAGGCGTTTGCCACTACGCTGCGCTAAAGGCCACTAGCGTTTCATCCTAGAGAGTCTCACCAGCCCGTCATAAACAACTCCCTGAGAGATGCATGCATGGCAATTTTCAAGGCATGACGATCCAGCCAGGACGATTTGGCCCTCAGCCTTCTACTTAATATAGGAACTATTTCTTTGTAGTAAATATCTTAGAGAAGAGCTTTTAAGCCATCTCATGAGATAAGGGCGAACGAGGGGATTCGAACCCCCGAATGGCGGAATCACAATCCGCTGCCTTAACCCCTTGGCTACGCTCGCCTTGCGCGTTTTTCAATATAGCATTTCCCTCCCAACTACTGACAAATAAACACAAATAATTTGCCCATCTCCCTATCGCCTTCTAAACTTTGGCTGTAGCCTGCTGAAGTCAGTCAAAGTTCTGTGATCTGGTCGCACAGATCTGGCTGCAGATGACAGACTGACGTAAGCATCCAATGGTCTTGTTATGCCTCAAGATGCGGCGAAAAGCCGCTAGCTGAATTCTGAATCACCAGCGACCTGGATGATTTTGCCAGGTCGCTGTTCATCTCCGTGTGACCATACGTAAGCTCAAACCGTAGTTCAGCGAGGGTATGACGATGAAACCAGCAACTCTGTTGAGTACCGTGCTACTGGTGATAGCGATCGCGGGCTTAGTGGTTACCAACCCAGGGCCAACTGCCTACGCCCGTTATGTCAGTGTGCAAGCCGAAACGTATCTATCTGAAGAGATTTGCGCTGAACTCCCCCCTGGTCTCGGGAACCTGCTGTCGGACCAATGTGCCGAACTGGTGGAAACTCTGCAACCGCAGCTCGACAGTTTGATCCGCGATCGCACAAATCGGCTCAACCTAGGCATCGCCAGCTTGTATCAAACTTCATTCGGGATTCCAGAATTGCCGATGCTGCCTGAATATAAAGTTGAAACCCTCGGCATTCTTCGAAGATTCTTTACCTATCGAGCGTCACAGCGGCCATAGCTTTGTGGGTAGCCCCTCTAATGTCTGACAGGTTGACGACTTTAGGGTTCTAAGCAAGTCTCTCAACACCCTAATGCAACCCATGGGCACCTTCTCAGTCGTCATGAAAGAGCCGGTTCAAGCGAATACTTAGCGGCGCGATCGCCCGTTTTTAACCAGAGCGCCCAAAAATAGCA
>CALCPB010000673.1 GCA_937897665.1 uncultured Halomicronema sp.
TATCAGCGGCGCTTTTTGATTTTTTGGATTGAGGGCGTGCCGTCGCTCAATCCAGCAAGCGAGGATTGGCGGCCCCTAAGCGTTTGTGTTTTTCTTAGTGTGCAAACCCTAAAAGATGAGCCGCGACGCGATCGCATACGCCCGGCTTGCCCATGGCGGCGCGCAGCTCAGCGTAACTATCAAGCATGGTTTGTCGAGCGGCGGTATCGGTGAGCAGCTTCAGGGCCGTGGCCGTCACGTCTTCTACGGTGGCTTCCCATTGAATAAACTCGGGCACGATCGCCTGATTTAAAAACAGATTCACTGGTGAGACATACTCAATTCGCAGTCGCAGCAGATAGTAGCCGATGCGAGCCGTGATGGGGTTTAAGCGATATACGACGACCTGGGGCACGTTCAGCAGAGCCACTTCTAGGTTGGCGGTGCCCGATTTATTGAGCACGAGGTCAGCTGCAGCGATTGCGGACAGGCTGTCCCCTTCGAGCAGGCGAGCCTTGACGCCAGCGCGGGCGATCGCCGTCTCAATAGCCGGGCGTAGCTTACCCATTGATATCGGCACTAAAAATTCGACGTTGGGCTGAGTCGCCTGTATCTTCTCCGCGACTGCCAATAAAAGTGGCAGCACATATTTCACTTCTTGCTGACGAGAGGCTGGCAGCAACGTAATGACTGGGGCGGTTTCCGAGAGCCCTAAGTTTTGGCGGGCTGCCAGTCGATTTGGCGACTGGGCCAGCTTGTCCACTAAGGGATGGCCAAAATAGCTGACTTTGGCACCATAGTCGCGATAAAATTCTGCTTCCTGCGGAAACACTGCCACCATCTGGTCGGCGATGCGCACCACCTGCTCAGTATCTTTCTCACTAAAAGCCCAGACCCACTGCTGCGGTGCAATGTAGTAGGCGGTGGGCAAGTCAGGAAAGCGATCGAGCAAAAACGTGCCTAGGCCCAAATTTGGGCCCATGTAGTCCAAAAAGATCGTGAGGTCGATCGCCTCCTGCTGAAAGAATCTTTGCACTCGCCGCTGAATTTTCCAGTTGGGCAACAGGTAGGGCAGCGCATCCAAAATCCCCACCGAAACGATAGGGGTGGTGTCACCCACTAAGTCAGCCCCGGCGGTGACCATCCGCGGCCCCCCCAACCCAGAGACACGCAACGATAGGCCTAGAGTTTGGGCTTGGCGATGCAAAGCCTGGATTAAGTAGCTGCCCTGCAAATCGCCCGAGACTTCTCCCGTGCTGATAAAAATATGCAGCGCCTGATCTGCAGCAGCGGCTTTGTGCTGAGACACGATTATTCTCCGTCAGCGCTCGTTTTCTTGCTGCCTCCCACCATCGGGCCGCGTCGCTTCGGTTCGCTCGATGAGGTGTGCAAAAAGGTCTGCAGATGTTTGACGTGATCATTGTTGGCTGACCAGGCTGCGAGATCGACCAGCGCTTCTTTGAGCGGGCGATTAGAGCGGTAGAGCGCACGATAGGCCTCTTTGAGTTCGCGATAAAGGCGTCCCTCTTCGAGATTGGTCAGGCCTGATCGTCGCAGCCCTACGGTGTTTAATCCCCGCACGCGGCAGGGGTTGCCTTCGACCACCATGTAGGGCGGCACATCGCGGTCAATACGACTCATTCCCCCCAGCATGGCAAATCGCCCGATATGCACAAATTGATGAATACCTAAGACGCCACCAATGACTGCGTTGGATTCAATTTCGACATGCCCGGCTAAGGCCACAGCATTGGCGATAATGACTTGATTGGCGATGATGCAGTTGTGGGCAACATGCACGTAAGCCATCAAAAGATTGTCATCGCCAATCACGGTGGCTTCTCCCGCGTGAGTAGCCCGATTGATTGTCACATATTCTCGAATGCGGTTATTGTCGCCAATTTTGACCAGACTAACCGAGCCGTCATACTTCAAATCCTGCGGTTCGATGCCAATCACCGCACCCGGAAAAATCTGGTTGTTAGCGCCAATTTCCGTATGGCCATCAATCACCACATGGGCACCAATATCAGTGTTGGGGCCAATGGTAACTTTCTCGCCGATGACAGCATAAGGACCAACTTTAACTGTGGGATGAAGCGTTGCCCCCCCATGAATCACAGCTGTTGGATGGATAAGCCTAGTCAAGGACATGCCTCCGGAACCCCGAATATCAGTAAGACGCACAGTCATTATTCAAAAATTATGGGCTAGTTCAATCAACCACAGAGAACATCAGTTCCCCTTCACACACTAGCTGACCGTCAACTTCTGCGCGTGCTCGCATTTTGCCAAATCGCTGTCGTTTGACTGTGAGCAGGTTTACAGTCATCACGAGTTGATCACCGGGCACCACGGGGCGACGAAAGCGCACTTTATCGATGCCCGCAAACATACATAGGCCATCAATGCCAGGTAGCTGAGTCAAGACGATGCCCCCCACTTGAGCCATCGCTTCGACGATTAAGACGCCTGGCATAATCGGTCGTCCGGGAAAATGACCTTGAAATTGGGGCTCATTAAACGTGACGTTTTTAATCCCGGTGGCTTGCTCTCCAGGCACATAGTCGATTATCCGATCAACCAGCGCAAACGGATAGCGATGGGGTAAAAGTTGCTGAATTTCTTCAGTCGTAAAGGTGGTTTTTTCAGAACTCGCTGCCTCTACTGCCAGCGGCGTCGAAGCGGTGTTTTGAGTTGAGTTGGTGTTGACTACTGTTGTCATCGGTTCCTTCGCAATCGACTTTGACAGCCGAATCCTGTTGATTGCCTAAAATCTTTGTTAATTCTCCCACCTGAGGTGCATCCTAGCCAGGTTGGGTGCTGTCTAAAAGCGCTTTGGCCAGTTGCACATGCAAATGATGGCTGGCTTTGTAAGCCATGATGTGGGCTTTCGGTAGCGTCCCCAGCAGGCTGAGGTCGCCTAGCAAGTCCAGCAGCTTATGGCGAACGGGTTCATTGGCAAATCGTAGGGGAGGGTTAACCCAGCCGGTGCGATCGCACACTAGGGCATTCTCCAAACTGCCGCCTTTGATCAGGCCCTGTGTTCTCAGATATTCAATCTGATGCGCTAAACCAAAGGTGCGAGCGGGGGCAACTTCCTGGGCAAACGATGAGGTCGCGGGCGACCAGCTATACCACTGGTTGCCGATCGCCGGTAAATCAAAATCAATGCCGTAGGTGAGTCGAAGGGTGTCGGCTGGCATAGCGACCACAAAAGCATCCTGATCGCGCACCCAGATCGGGTGGGTGATCGTCCAGACGGGCCGATCTGCCGACTGAGTTTGTTGACCAACCGCTTGCAGCAGGCTGACCCAAACTTGGGCAGAGCCATCCATCAAGGGCACTTCCGGGCCGTTGATTTCAATCCGCGCATTATCGATACCCAGCCCGACTAAGGCGGCTAGCAAATGTTCAACGGTGCGCACAGTGGCATCCTGAGCTGCCAACTCCGTTGACAGTAACGTTTGCTCAACAGCATCAACCTGAGCTGGCACGGTGGGGCGACTGGGGAGATCAGTCCGCACAAAAACTCGCCCCGTGTTGGCAGCAGCGGGTAAAACCTTAACTTGGGTTTCGGCACCCGAGTGCAACCCCACGCCCGCTTGGCTCACAGCGGCCCCTAGCGTACATTGCTGTGACCGGGGGTGATCTGGTTTGACCATTTCTGATGAAATTGCCTGGGTCATGGCTTAAAACCGCTCGCCGATACCAAAGTGTAGTCGGCCATCGCCTTGATCGCTAAAGCCATAGTCAACTCGAATGGGCCCCAGCGGCGTTTGCACCCGGACCCCAGCACCGTAGCCAAAGCCACTGCCGGGCTTGCCGCGATCCGGCCCTGGTGAGCCTGGCACGTTGTCCCCCGTACCCAGATCGGTGCCCGCATCCAAAAACAGCGCCCCGCCTAAGAAAGAAAAGAGGGGAAAGCGATATTCAATTGAGGCCTGCAGGTAGCTCTGGCCAGTGCCTACATCCCCTTCTTCATAACCGCGGACGGAGTTGGTGCCGCCGATCGAGAACGCTTCGTAAGGGGGGAAATCGCCGATGATGCTGCCGCCCTGCACATTAATCGCGATCGCCTGAGGCCCTTCACCGAAATTCAAGAAAGAGACCGGCACGTAGTAGCTATAGCTGGCGCGCAGCCGGTTGAAGAAGATGCTGCCGCTGCCGAGGGGAATCGACTGCTCGGTGCCCAATCGTAAGACCGAGCCACTCGTGGGCGCAAAGGGATCATTGCGTAAATCTTGGACCACCCCAAACTGCACTGTCCACAAGTCATCAGCTCCTGAGTCGCTGGCCGTGAGCGGATTGTTGGCGGCATCTTCGGTGACGGTATTGCCATCGGCGTCCGTTGTGCGTACGCGCTGATACAGCGTTCCTAGCGAAGCATCCCAGCCGTTACCCAATGGACGCCGGAAGGTCACCCCCGTGCCAAACCGCAGCACTCGGACACGATCGCCGTTGTCTAAATCAATCTCGTTGTCGCCGCCATCAAACACGAGGGAAACTGAACGGCGCCCAAACCCGCTCACGGTGTAAGAGGTGCCATAGGGGTCACCTCCACTCCAAGGGTCGGTAAAGCTGACATCAAACAAAATATCGCGGAAGCTGAGCTGGGCCTCTGCCGAAAACTTTTGATTGTTGCCGCCAAAGTTATCTTGGCGATAGCTGAGGGTGCCAAACAAGTCGCCCGTAAAGTTGAACCCCACACCGGCAGCTACCGAGCCAGTATTCCGCTCGATGACGTTGACTGTAACATCGACGTTGCGCGGATCTTTTTGACCGGGGTTGAGCGTCAGCGTCACGTCGTCAAAAATTCCGAGGCCAAAGACCCGCTGCAGGTCTGATTGAATCTGATTTTGTTGGAAGACATCACCTGACTCAGTCTGAAATTCCCTCAAAACGATGAAATCTCGAGTTTTACCCTGGATGGGGTTGCCGTCTTCATCAACGACGAGTCCTTCCTCGTTCATAAACTGAACGGTGATGTCTTCAATCACCCCTTCGGCGACCTGTAGGGTGACTACGCCATCTTCACCTACTTGCGGGGCGGCAATGACTTGCGCCAGCACATAACCGTTTTCTTGGTACCAGTTGTTGAGCTCTAAAATGCCATCTTGAAAATCTAAAAGGTTGATGATTTCGCCGTATTGAGGTGAAAAGATGTCGTCAACTACTTCCGTCGGCAAGACTTCGCTACCCTCAACCTCGACCTGGCTGAGCACCGGGTTGGGGTCAACGACGAAGGTGACGCGTACCCCCAAGGGCGTATCCAAAGGGACAGCGCGCACATTGGCAAAGAAACCGGTCGCAAACACATTATTGATATCTTGCTGAATTTGCGATCGCGTTGTGGTTTCCCCTGGTCGTGTATCAATCGCGTTGTAAACCGTATCTTCTAATTCAGGGGCAATCGGCTCGCCGTCCGATGCGGTCACGGCGACTTCTCCCACGAGCACCTGAGTTTCGGTAGCTGCCTCCGGCTCCGACTCCTCGGCATCTTCGTCACTGTCCTCTACTTCCGCGTCATCCGGCGTTTCCGGGTCGGCTTCGGCTGGGGTGTCGTCCTCTGCCTGGGCAATTTCTGTAAGCTCGCTTTCGAGCACTTGGCTGGGCTCTGTGGGAGGCTCTTCCGTCAGCGAGAGCTGGTTTAGCTGGTGAATCGTGACGCTGGTCGCAGAGGCTTTGATCGGAGACAGTGGCAAAGCTCCCGTGTCGGCTTCCCGTTGTTCAGACTGCCTATCTGCTGCCTCATCAGTGGCTCGGTTCTCCGGACTGCTCTCTGAATCGCTCAACTGTGGCTGCGACTCAAAATATTCGATGACGGTTGAAGTGATGGCCGTGTTGTTCGGTGTCTCTCGGGCGGCCAATGCGTCACCGCTAGCAGCGTTTGTGACCAACTCAGCGACTCCCACGGCGCGAACATCGGCCTCGTTGGCAGGGGGCGACAGCGGTTCGCCATGTGCTTGAGAAGCAATTCCCAAGGTTGCCGAAAGGGTTAGGAGAGCGACGAGGCTAGGGGTTTGGCGCATGTGTGCAACAGCTAGAGTGAATAAGAGAACACGGGTAAAGCTTAAAAGCTGCGAAAGTCATCGGGTTTCGATCGCTTTTTGCTAACCTTGGCCACAAACGGAAAGATTTTACCGCATCGGGTGAACTAGGATAGACTACCTTGGGCCAAAATTCTTTGAAGCACTTTTTGGTAGGCTTCGGCCACTTGACCTAAATCTTTTCGAAATCGATCTTTATCTAAGATGCGATTAGAAAGGCTGGTTTCAGATTGATCCCAAAGGCGACAGGTATCTGGACTGATTTCGTCGGCCAAAATAATTTGATTTTGATGATTCAAACCAAATTCGAGTTTGAAATCAACTAGAGTGATTTGACACTGTTGAAAAAAGTCTTGCAAAACTTGGTTGATTTGCTCCGCTAGACGAACTAGCGTTTCAATTTGTGCCTCGTCTGCGAGATTCATCGCTTTGCTGCGATCGCGGGTCAGTAACGGATCGCCCAAGTCATCATTTTTGTAATAGAACTCTACTAAAGGAGGCGCTAGCGGTGTCCCTAAATCGAGTCCGGTTTGTTTGCAGAGACTGCCCGCGGCAAGATTTCTAACTACAACTTCGAGGGGGATAATCTTGACCGCCTGCACTCGCATTTCGCGCTCGCTCGGCGTTTCAAGCCAATGAGTCGGAATTCCCGCCGCTTCGAGCACTTTAAATAGATGAGTGGCGATCGCGCAGTTCAGCTTCCCTTTATCAGTAATTTGTCCCCGCTTTTGGGCATTAAACGCGGTGGCATCATCCTTGAAATAGCTGATCAAAACCTCGGGATTGTCAGTCGCATAGAGGACTTTAGCCTTCCCTTCGTACAACTTTTGACGGTCAACCACGTGATTACCTCCAGGCAAACAGCCTCCCCATCTTACTGGTAGGTGGATGCTTGCTCTTAACTGTCTGAAAGCCTACTTGCAATTCTCACTTTGGATTTGCAGTACCGCGTTGAGGCGAAAAAAGTTTTCCCAGCATTCCGTCGCCCTTAGTCTGCCGTTGACGGACTTACTGAGTGATAGGCAACTTCCCGTCAAACTTGACCAGTGACATCCCAATTGGTTTGAAGACAATATCTGAAGGGGTTAGATGTTTGCTTGAGGACTAACCTATTGACGATCTGGGATCTCATAGACCGAGGCTTCTAAAACTGCTTGAATTTCTACCGGCACCAAAGACAGCAGATCATAGCCAGTTGCCAGTTCTAAGCGATCAACGGTGGTTTGATAAGCTCGCCAGTCAGTCCCCAGTACATCGCCATTGGGCATATCGACCACAATCACAGGTGTGCCCCAATCAACATCAGCTAGGCTTTGACCCGGATCTAAAACGACGATTACTTTCCATAAGCGTGAAGGTACTGTGACTCGTCCTTCTGCTAGCCGCGTCTGTACACCGTATCACCCAGCAATAATTCATAATTCCTGATCAACCTGATAGACGAGGTCACGGCTATATTCCTCTAGCTCTCGCCAAACCCCTCGATTGTTTTCCGGTGCCTGCGGCAAAATGTTTGTCATCAAAAAGGTGACTGAATTATCTTGCGGGCTCCGGGTGCGATCGCCAGAGGGCACGATATGGCCTCGGTCATATCCGGTATTGCGATAGTCATTGGGCGTCACCTGATAAACGCCAGTAGGTAAGCCGCCATCCTGTCGAAAGTTGTCTTGTCGCTCAGTACTGCCCAGCCAATCGGCGCTGAGGTGCCAGCTCACCCAATTCGCCACACCGCGATCGCCGTTGTAAGACAGCGCATATTGCGCCCTCTCTAATAAATAGTTGTTTAAATTTTCCACGCCAGCGTTGCTCGGATTGCCTAACGTGAGATGTACATTCTCAGACGTTTGTGTGACTGGTTCCGGCCCTGCTGAAACCGGTGGTAATGCTTCACAGGCCACCCCATTACCATCCCGATCAAGCACAAACGGATCGTTTGAAAATGATTCCAACACGAGCTGTGCCAGCGGCTGATCGCGAAAATCACCGCAGTTGCAATCATCATCAACGCAGGGGGGCAAGCGTGCCGGCTCTATGCTGGTAGGCAAGGGCAGATCGTCTATTCCAGGCAATACACACCCAGAGATTGCTAAAATCCCTAGGCCAATTAGCCATCGGCAAACCCCTATCATCGGCATTCTCCCTACCAGGCGACACACTATTCCAACAAATGTACTATCTTCGGCCGCTGCCGGAGCCATCTACAGGGCTGTACTCCCTCCGGCAGACATTTTTTGCGGCCTTGGTAGCCTTGACCGCACGTCTCTAAAAATGTTTACTATGTGAGAGTGTGATCCACCTGCTATCGTTCAAGCCAAAGGCATTCAGAGCCGTAGTTTCGAATGGTAGTAGGTTGGTAGTTACATCACCTAATGTATTGCTACGCGCTTGAAAACCAACACAAAGCAAGGCACATGCTGAAGCAAATTATTTCTAAATTCCAAGGTCAGTTTCCTGCGCCCACAGTGAGCGCCCACTGCGACGGTCCCTGTGGTGTTTATGACCCTTCCTCGGCTCGTGTCGCGGCTGAAGCAGTCGTTAGCATGACCAAAAAGTTGCTCGACCTTGAGGCCAAGCCAGGTGACCCCGCGTACGAAAACACCTTTTCTCGCTACGTTGCCATTAAAGAAGAGCAGGCTCAGATTACCAAAGATGAGCTGTTGATTTTGTGGACAGACTACTTCAAGCCTCAACACCTTGAGCAATTTCCCGATTTGCATGACACTTTTTGGAAAGCTACCAAGCTCTGTTCCGCTTGTAAGGTGGAAGTGAGTGCTCAACATACTCAAGAGTTGATGGCAGCGGTCGAAAAGATTCACAACATGTTTTGGGCTACTAAGAGCCGTGATGTCACCTGGTACACCGCTAGCTAGCAGCCATTAACTTTTTTCTTAGAAGCGATCGTTGTAGAGGCGATCGCTTTTTTTATGCTTAATTCTGAATCAATGAAAAACTCTCTTCGTCACTCGACCATTGTGGATGTGCTGCTTTGGCTGTTGCGCCGCTATCGTCGCTATCGTATTACCGGCAATTCCATGATGCCCCTGCTACACCCTCCCCAAGAGGTTTTGATCAACCCATCCGCTTATCAGCAGCAGTTACCTCTGCCCAATGAAATTGTCATCGCCTCTCATCCCTACGAGCCAGGCCTTCGCATCATCAAACGTGTTCTGTTTGTGGAAACTGATGGTCGTTGCTATTTGCAGGGAGACAACGCTGACGAGAGCCAAGACAGCAAACAGTTCGGCCTGTTGCCTTTAAATCAGATACAGGGCAAAGTCCTGTGCCTGTTTCCCTAGAACCTATTAGAGTCATTCGCGGCGGCTCCATTATCAGCACGCGCTCAAATACTCCGGTAGACAGGTAACTATGACGTCTGAGTATTCTTCGCAAGCCTAAGGTGTCAGCTGATCCAGGGCGACTATCTATGACCGGCTTTAGTAAGGAGATAATAGCTGGAGTAATAACCCAATCCAGCTGCATTCAGCAACTCTACTGAGGTAGCCACTCAACTGAAGAG
>CALCPB010000674.1 GCA_937897665.1 uncultured Halomicronema sp.
GGATGTGTGAAGCGATAATTTGCGGAAATTGACATGATCGATCGCCCCCCCCAGAGGCTAGCCTCATCGGCTTGTCAGGCGTTTGACCAGTATGGCTGACGATTCCTTAACTCAGGAGATCGCAGCCCCTTTTCACCTAACTCTTGCTTCCCAGCCCCCCGGCAGCAGACAATGGTGCGGCAACTCATGCCGAATTTACCAGCGCCTTGGCCTGGCCTCAGCTCATTTTCATCGGTTAATGTTTTGCTTCTAAACAGCCCCAGAAGCGCCCCCTTTTAGCATGGCTTTGATGTCCCCTAATGCCTCCGATATTGAGCTGATTGAAAGCTTAAGGTCAGGCAACCCAGATGCCCTCGCTGGGATCTACGATCGCTATGGAAGCTTGGTATACACCATTGCCCTGAAGATCCTCAAATATCCTGCTGAAGCCGAAGACCTAACCCAAGAAATCTTCCTCAATTTGCCGGACAAAGAAAAATTTGACCCAAAGCGGGCTGCCCTCAGTACCTATCTGAGTGTGCTAGCGCGATCGCGGGCCTTAAACCGTCTATCTAGTCACGGCAGCCAGCAGCGATCATTGCAAAAATTAAAGCGGCTTTTGCCTGATCGTTCCCATGTCACACCGTTAGAACAAGCCTCGCAAGCAGAACGAAAAACCACGCTGACACAGGCGTTGGCCACCTTACCCGATCAACATCGAACAATTTTAGAGATGAACTTTTTTCAGGGGCTTAGTCATGCAGAAATTGCCCAGCAGTTAAACATTCCACTTGGTACCGTGAAAAGTAAAGCACGCAAAGGCCTAATGGATCTTCGCCAACACTTGGGGGAAGCGGTTCAATGAATAACAATCAGCTCAAACCACTGTCAGAAGAAGAGGAACAGCTCGCAGCAGGCTATGTGCTGGGCGATTTAACCGATGCCGAGGTGACGCGGCTCGAACAGCTATTAGTGGATAATCCGGCATTACAGCAAGAGATTCAGGCCGTGCAAACCAGCCTGGATTTATTGTCCCAAGCCCTCCCCACGGTGCCAGCTCCCGCGAGCCTTCGGGCCAAAATTGTGGATGCTCCGGCGATTGCTCCGGCGATCGCCCCACCATCATCGCGACGATCAGGCGCTTTGCTCAAGGGATTAGCCGGGTTGGGCGCGATCGCCCTACTGCTGCTCGGAGCCGATAACTGGCGCTTACGCTACCAGCTCGGGCTGGCCCAGCAAGTGAGTCCTGACCGCGTTGCGGCGATTTTACAGCAGCCCAACAGTCGCCTGATTGCCCTCACAGCGAATGACTCAGCGGCGGCTGGCACCCTCCTGTTCACCCCTGGTCGCTGGCAAGAGGTAATTGTGTCATTCGGCGATTTGCCCCCCCTACCGCCCGACCAGGTTTATCGCATGTGGCTCGCCTTAGAAAATGGGGAAATCATTTACTGTGGTGAGTTCAATACGGAATCGGATGGCTCAGTTTTTGTCCGCTTCACGCCGCCGGAAACGCCCCCCCAAGGCGTGAAGGCAACAGAACTTTTTGTCACCATTGACGCCAGCGCCGATGCCCCCGACCCGGCAGGTACCCGGGTGATGGAAGGCACGATTTAGCAGGCACTTTTATTGCGGCAATTCTGGTTGGCGGCGGCGGCGAGTCCTTCACAGTGGGCATCGGCAGTGCTTTTTGCGCGTTCGCCGACTTTCCTGAGGGGGTTGAGCTAGTTGGATGCTGACTAGTTGAGCGGCCGGACGGCATCAGTTGTTTGCACGAGTCCCAGCACTTCGAGTGCGCCGAGGCTTACCAGTGGGGCGAGGTTGGAAAGGTGTTTTGTGACGATTGCGACGCTTGGCGCGAGGCGAGATAGTGCTTTGGCGATAGATGCTCGACATCATCATTCCTCAAAAATATTCGCTTAATGAGGAATTCACGGAGAAGTCCAGCCCTTCCGGAAAAGAGAGATAAATCGCGGCGGAAAGGATGATTTTGCGTTTGGCCACCGTTGTCGAGTCGGTCAGGACTAAGCTGAGGTCTCTGTCGCTTGGGCGCTGACCCAGTCAATTTTTTCTTGAAGATAGGCTTTGGTTTGCTGCAGCGCCGCCACCTGTTCGTCAATGAGCGTGATTTTATGCTGCAGCAAGCTGACCTTCTCCGGGATGCTGAGGCGATCGCTTTCCCAAGCGGTGATTTCCTGCTGAATTTCGGCCAGCGTAAACCCTAAGCGCTTGCCCTGCCGAATGAGTCGCAAACGAGTAACGGCAGTCTCGCGATAGTCACGATAGTTGTTGCCTTGTCGCTGCACATGGGTGTGATCTAGCAGACCGCGCTTTTCTTAAAACCGAATAGTATCGACTGACAGACCGGTGATTTCGGCCAGTTCGCGAATTTTCATGCCTTACCCCCTTGACCCTGGAGCATGGTCTAAGGTCTATCTTGGCGCATAGCTGAGCTGTCAAACAAACACAATGAAGCTGTTCGCAAAAAAAGGCTGGAAACGCTTGATGGTAGGACTTATCGGCCTACTTTTGGCGATTGTGGGCTATGGTCTAATGCAGCTTATTGAGCCGGTGCCGGTCCAAAGTCCCCCAGCGACCACCGAACCACCGACGTTTGCCGGGCGATCGCTATTGGTGGCGTCAGATGCTGACATGGTCGCCACCGCCTATGCCGACGCCAAACTGGACCGGGTGCCTGGTATCGTCGATACGCTCTCGGAGATTCCCCTGCCGCTAGCAGCCGAGAATCCTCAGGTTGCCGCCATCCCAGTTTCTAATTCGGTGATGTCGTGGCCGCAAGTCATCGCCGTTGCTCCCGATGGCCAGCGCGCCTATGTGGTGGAGGTGCGATCGCCGCCCCCAGCAGGGATTCAAGCTTTAGATGACATTGCCGCGATGCCCGCTGGTCAAACCCTGACGGTGATTGACATCGCTGATCCCGCCCAGCCGAGACGACTCGAAGAAATTGCTGTCGGGCGCAACCCAGAGCACATTAGCATCAGCCCTGATGGCCGCTTCTTAGCCGTCAATTTAGAAGAACCGGGGCGAGAATTGCTGATTATTCAGCTCCTAGCAGATGGTCGACTCGGGCAGCGCACCTACCTGCCTATTGCCGAAGGGCCACAGGATGAACCGGGCAATCGAGCGGCGGTTTGGCATCCGTCTGGACAGTTTTTGGCGATGACTCAAGGCAGCGATCGCGACGTGGCTTTCTACGCGATTCAGGTTAATGGCGACGGCGCCATTGAGCTGCAGCCCTACGGTGAGCCGTTGCGAGTGGGCAACCACCTGAGCAATGGTCGCTTTACCGCTGATGGTCAGTTTTTCCTAGTGCCCGATCTAAAGTGGAACACCCAGTTCCTCCGCATGCTCAATTTCCTTCTCAATCCAGCGGGGGAGATGATCGCGATTCGCTTTGATGAGACGGGACAACAGCATGAGGTGGTGTCTAAAACCACGGTGGGAGTTAGCCCCGAAGGCTTTGACCTGAGTCCAGACAACCGCTTGATTGCCACGGTGAACATGCGCCGCACCTATCTGGCCGCGTTGCCAGCAGCATGGCGTGGCAAGCCCCACAGCTCGCTGTCACTGGTGCAGTTTGCCCCCGCTACGGGACAGCTGACAACGCTGGGAGAATATGGGTTTGCCGGTCTGCTGCCCGAGCAAGCAGTGTTTGATGCCAGCGGTACTGCTCTGGCCGTCGTGATTTATAACTATCGAGAAAATCAACCCCGCACCGGTGCCGTTGAGTTCTGGCAAATAATTGCTGGCGAGTCGCCACAGCTGCAGCGATCGGGTTGGCAAATCCCCGTGGTTCGGGGGGCGCATGATATTCGGCTGGTACCATGAGACCAAATCGCCCCGTATCGTGCAACGGGTGGTTGATCTCGAGACCGATATTGGCAAAGGGGAGAGACTGAGGCAAGGGGCAAAATTCGTTGTAGCGGCGGCATCAAGAATTGACCCGACTGGGCGGAGCAAATGATGACTCAGATGACATTGAAATGCCCAACCGCGATCGCACCTCCACCAACGGCATTTCCCAAAGATGTTCAGGCTGCCAAGTATCCAGATCAAAGCAAGATTGTTGACCCCGGCGATAGGCAATTTTGAGGTGCGATTGCACTTCCCCATGACTTAGTGCATTGACGTTGGCACGCCGTTGCCGCGCCAACCCCCGCAACAGTCCGGCCAACAACAGGACGTGCACCAGTCGCCATTTTGCTCCCAGCAAAAAAGCCTGTACCGCCGCTTCGCCGATCAAATCAGTGCTGTAGCCCGTCAGCACATGCACGCCATCATGTAACTGTTGTCGCCTGGGGCCATGCTCAAAAGGCTCCAAGTCATGCTCGGCCAAATGGTTGCCCAAGCACGTCCCAAGCTGTCAGGCGGCAGCGATCGCAGAGCATCCATTTCTAC
>CALCPB010000675.1 GCA_937897665.1 uncultured Halomicronema sp.
CGCTATTGGTGCCGTCGGGCGTGTATACTGTTTTGTGTGTGCCGGTGACGTCATTGCCGTTGACCTGACCGCGACGATAATCGGTGCCAAACGTGACGGCCTGTTCGCGCATGATCGTGAGCAAGTCTTCGCCACTCATATCGCCCGGTACGCCGGGATAATTGGCGATTTTGTGAGTGATGGCGAGAGCTCCCACTGCCGGATTTTTATCTAGAATGACCGTTTTGAGATCGGCTCGTGAGGTATAGAGCGCGCAAGTGCATCCAGCTGGCCCACCCCCCACAATGACGACATCAAATTCAAACGTTTCCACAATGACGATCTCCTAAAAGGGTTAAAGATTAACGGGTTTAAGGGGCAGAGTGCCGGTAGAGCTTAGGGGAGAATGGGCAGAGTTTACGGTGCCAGGGGGCGTGCCTGAAACCTGGTACCCAAAACCTTGAGTCTCAAACCCAGGCCTTGACCTTCCTAAGAAATGATTTCAATCAAGGGGGCACCGGCCATCGGCCAGGTGGTCTGTTGCCAAAAGTCCAAAATAATCGGACTGATTTTGGGCGCATGAGTGTAGTGAAAGAAGTGACGTCCTGCGGGACAAGTCCAGAGGCGATCGCCGGGGTGCAGCCAGGGTTGCCAACGGCTATGGGCATTCGGGTCAATGATGGCGTCATAGGCACCGTTACAAACCAGTAATGGCACCTCTACCCCACCGGGCGAGAAGCTCTGGTGAGCCGCTAACGAATGGGGCGGCAGTTCGCTGTCTAAGATCTGCTCTAACAGCTTGCCCAAAGCCGACATTTGGCTGGAATTGCGACAGCCAAACAAGAGATTTGCCATCTGCATCAAAATCGTTTGGCGATCGCAGGGCAAGCGATTTCTCAAGGCGTAGTAGTGGGCATGCCAGCTAACGGCCGGATTGCTCCCCACTGAGAGCAGCGTCAAAGACCTGACCCGAGCCGGATTTAGCCGGGCATAGAGGAGACCCACGGCCCCGCTGAGACCATGACCAATGAAGTGAAGTGGCTGCGATTGCCGCTGCAGATAATCATCCAATAGGTCTAGGGCTGTTTGAAGGCAGCAGGGCTCATCTTGAGTTTGTTGATAGCTCCAGTATTGAATATCGACTTGCCGACTGAGCAGTCGACACAAGCGCTGATCGAAGTGCCTCAGGCTGGGGTTGACGCCCAGCCAAAGCGTTTCGGGAGAATGGGACATAACGATTCATCACCTGACACTGTGCATGAAAATTGGTAGGGCTAACTCACAGGCAAGAGTGCCTGATCCAGAGGTTTCACCCCTACCATCCACAAAACGATTAGTTGAAATTTTATCTCATCAAGTTCAAATTTATTGAGATCCATTTGCATTTGATTAATTGATTCATCGATACTTGAAATGCCGTCAGTTCTACCCTGAGTCCTTGCTGGATTTGAGCTACGGCCAGAGAAAATGAGCGCCAGACTCGCTTGATCGATTGGTGATTTTGTCTGAAAACCTCGACAAAAAGGACTTTATTCACGGCTTCATGACTTCAGGGCGGGTTGCCCCAACCAATTTCCCGCTAATTTATTGCCGCCAATTTAAATCCTCAATATAAGTTAATGATTGACTTGTTGAGAAAAATTCCGAAGTATGTTGAAATCAGTTTGATGAGAATTGAAGTCAATAAGAAGGTAAGTGGCTAGAGCGGCGATTTGGAGCAGCTCGACTGTTCTGCGTGCTTCAGCCACTTCTACGGCCTGACAAAAAGGAGCAGCTATGACCAACGGACTCTTTTGGACGCCATTGATGCGATCGCTCGGGTGGTCTTACGAAACCACTGCTGAAGTTGGTGCGCCCCTGCTGGCGGGCAACATCCGCTTTAAGGATCTCTCTGGGCGGCTGCTGGGAGCGCATGTCGCCCATGCCGGGCTAATTGTGCTGTGGGCCGGAGCCATGACGCTGTTTGAGTTGTCGCGGTTTGACCCCAGTCTGCCGATGTATGACCAAAATCTGATTTTGCTGCCGCACCTCGCTGCGCTGGGGATTGGCGTCGGTGAGGGCGGCCTAGTGGTGGATACCTATCCCTACTACGCGATCGCCATGGGGCATCTCATCAGTTCTGCTGTGCTGGGGGCTGGTGGGATTTATCACGCGGTGCTGGGGCCAGAACGGCTGAATAGCCAGGGTTTTGGCTATGACTGGCAAGACGGCGACAATATGACCAGCATTTTGGGCATTCACCTCGTGATGTTGGGGATGGGAGCGCTGTTGCTGGCGCTGAAAGCAACTCAGTTTGGCGGCATTTACGATCCGCTGGTTGATCAGGTGCGGTTGGTGGAGCCCAATCTCGATCCGGGCCGCATCTTCGGTTATCTGTTTGGCATCAGTCCCCATGGCTGGACGATTACCGGCATGGCCAGTGTCGATAATTTGGAAGACGTCATTGGCGGGCATGTCTGGGTTGGGGTGCTCTGCATTGGCGGCGGCATTTTTCACATTGCCACTAAACCATTTGCCTGGGCCAAAGCCCGATTGGTGTGGTCGGGTGAAGCCTATCTCTCCTACAGCTTAGGGGCTCTGGCGATCGCGGGGTTCAGCGTGGCCGTTTTTGTCTCGGTTAATGAAGTGGCTTATCCCACGGTGTTCTACGGCCCCATCGGCGGCACCGAAACATCCGTTCGCGCCGCGATGGCCAGTGTCCACGCGACGTTAGGCTCGCTCGCGCTGCTGGGGCACCTCTGGCACGCCTATCGATCGCTCAGTGTTTCGCTGGGCAGTACCCGTGGCACTTTCTTTGACGTCCTCGCGAATCGCCAAAATGTGGCGGGCATTACGGCTGGCGGATAAAGCTCGGTGCCACGGTCGCGGGGGCAAGGCCAAGGGTTCAAGGTGCTGGGTGACCGGTAAAAAAGTTTTCTTTGACCCCTGTACTGAAACCTGGAATCTCAACGCTCCCTGCCCCTCAACGATTTCTCGGTTGCTCTCTCAAGAAAGTTCATCTCTCTCAAGAATATTCATCTCTAAGGAGGACTATTGTGATGGCAGTTGCCACAGACAATATCAATACTGACATTCCATTTCGGGCGGGCAATGCCCGGCTTACAGACCTATCCGGTCGACTATTGGGGGCGCACGTAGCCCACGCTGGCCTGATCGTTTTCTGGGCAGGCGCGATTACCCTGTTCGAACTCAATCGCTTGGACCCAGCGCTAACGATGGCTGACCAGGGCTTGATCTTGTTGCCCAACCTGGCTCGTTTAGGCATTGGCGTGGGTGCCGGGGGCCAAGTCATTGATACTTATCCCTACTTTGTCATTGGCGCCTTGCACTTAATTAGTTCGGCGTTTTTAGGCGCCGGGGGCATCTTCCACGCTCTGTTTGGGCCAGCCCAGCTGGAAGGCAAGTTTAACTTCTTTGGCTACCGCTGGGATGACACCAATAAGATGACTGACATCTTGGGTATCCACCTCATCTTGTTGGGGGTGGGAGCCTTCTTGTTGGTGGCCAAGGCCATGTATTTTGGGGGGCTCTATGACCCGATCGCCCAAGACGTCCGCGTCATTACCAATCCCACGTTGAATCCGGCCACGATTTTTGGCTACCTGTTTGGCACTGAGGGGCGCTTCTGGATTGCGGGCGTAGATAACCTGGAAGATGTCATCGGCGGCCATATCTGGGTCGGGGCCATGCTGATTGGGGGCGGTATCTGGCATATTCTCACCCAGCCGCTGCCCTGGACTAAACCGCTCTTTGTCTGGTCGGGCGAAGCCTACCTGTCTTACAGCGTTGGGGCTGTGGCCTTAATGTCCTTTGTGGCGACGCTGTTTGTGTCGGTCAACTCATTGGTGTTCCCGACGGAATTCTTTGGGCCCACGCTCGGGCTGGCCTTTGATCGCTTTCCTGTGTTTGTCAGTCCCGATGGGGTGGCGACTAACCGCGTGTGGTTAGCCAATACGCAATTCTGGCTCGGCTTCTTCTTCCTGCAGGGGCACATTTTCCACGCGCTCCGGGCGGCAGGCTACAGCTTTAAGGCAGGGCGGGTGCTCGATGCATCGCGTGGGGAGGTGGGCGCTGCATGACCGCGACTCATGCGATTCCGATCTAACCTCTGGGATTCTCCTCTGTTGAAGAAGGCCGGGTGCTCGAATCTACTCGTGGGGAGGTGGGCGCATCATGACCGTGACTCAAGCGAATCCGCTCAAACCTCTGGGCTTCACCACTGATGAAGCTGATCCGAATGCGTATGTCGCGCAATCCCTTGATCCTTACTCTTGGTGGGCGGGTAACTTTCGTTTTGCCGATCTCTCGGGTAAGCTGCTCGGTGCACATGTGGCCCACGCGGGGCTGATTGTGCTCTGGGCGGGCGCGATGACGCTGTTCGAGCTATCGCGATTCAATCCCGGTTTGCCGATGTCTG
>CALCPB010000676.1 GCA_937897665.1 uncultured Halomicronema sp.
TTTGGCCTCAAAGGCATTCAAGAACGCGCCACCGCTGAAGGAGGTCGCTGCCAGATCGACAGTGCGCCAGGCCAAGGCTGCACCCTACAAGTTTGGTTCCCCTTAGCTCCCGAGGCCCCATGATTCGCGTGTTGTTAGTGGATGATCAGGCAATTCTGCGACAAGGGCTGCAGGCGCTGTTAAATCTGGAAGATGACATTCAGATTGTGGGTGAGGCGGGCCACGGACGCGAGGCTCTGAGCGTGATTCAGCGATCGCTGACCACACCCAACGCGGTTGACCTAGTGCTGATGGATATTCGCATGCCCGTGATGGATGGCGTGGCCGCCACCCGAGAAATTTTGCGCCAGTTTCCGGCGATTAAAGTGCTGGTGCTGCCCACCTTTGATGACGATGAGCTGGTGCAGCAAGCGGTTCAGGCGGGCGCCGTAGGCTATTTGCTCAAAGACACCCCCTCAGAAGAGGTGGCTCAGGCGATTCGGGCCGTGCATCGCGGCTATGCCCAATTTGGCCCCGGCATTTTTCAAAAGATGCGGCCCCAGACCGTCCCCTCCAAGCCAGCGGTTCCCCTAGGATTTGATGATCTGACCCCGCTCGAGTTAGAAGCGCTGGCGGTGATCGGTCAGGGGGCAAGCAATCGTGAAATTGCCCAGGCGCTCTTTTTGTCAGAGGGCACTGTCAAGAACCACGTGACCAATATTTTGAGCCGGTTGAATTTGCGCGATCGCACTCAGGCAGCTCTGCTTGCCGTTACTGTTCTGCCTCGGAACTGATGCCCAGTCATTGTCTGGAAATGGCCATCAGTATTCATTGAGGATAGAAAATCACGCACCGAAGCAAGCGCGCCAGAATGCTCAGTAGAACTACAGAATTGCCAGCTCAGCGAGTGTCCTACGCCATCGGTGAATCTGATGAATTGTGTCTAGCCTGGCAATAGCTAGAGGCGTCATGGGGATGCCGATCGCTGGCATTTATCGAGCCTATTCACCATGCTAAACCGACTCCTGCGACGCCTCAGACGATTTTTTCGAAAATCCAGCACGGTCAATAATGAACCCATCAACAAGGTCAGTTTAGGGGTCATTATTCTGATCGATATTTTTATTTTGGTGAATGTTTTTATTGGCCTGAATGATATTAGCCAGTGGCCGATCAGCCCCAACCAAGAATACGGCTGTTATCTGACCTGGAACAGCTACCAAACGAGTGACTCTGAGACCAAAGAGTACGATGTGCTGCGCGATGCCATCAGCTTTTTGCAGCAGAATTCAGTACCCTCTTTGCAGGCTGACTATCAGCGGTTGAATGCCGACCATCTCGGCGGTGTATCGGAGACCTGCCTGCAGTATGCGCAGCGATATGATGCCGTGAATACGCCAGAAAATCAGGAGCGCGTGCGGCAGATCGCGCAGCTGCAGACCCAAATCGGCGAACTGGAAACCGCCAATCAAACCATTCGAGAAGAATATGACTCCACGCTGTTAGAAGAAATTGCCGGGCAGCCCCGCGATCAATCCATCAATGCCGTTGAAGCGGCTCAAGCACGGCAAGAGCTGGAAGCCAATAGTCGCAACATTGCGACCTTTAAGGAAGAACAACAGGTCTTGCAAAATCAAGTGGTCGAATCGGCAACAGGCGATCGCTTCCTCACCTTGCTCAACGATACGGCAGCCCTGCAAACCCTCGAAAATCAATACGATCGCGCCTCCTTTTGGCATCCCAGTATTGAAATTTTGTGGCAAGGCATTTTCTTGGTACCACTCCTCGTGCTGGCGGGGGCGGTTCACCGCTATGGCGAACGACGCGGCTATGGGCTAATTGCCCTGATTAGCTGGCATCTCGTAGTCATCTTCTGTATTCCGCTCGTCATCAAAATCTTTGAATTTCTGCAGGTTGGCGTTCTCTTTGAAGTCTTATCCAACGTCATCAGCGCCCTGCTCGGTGGCCTGCTATTTTTAGTCAGCTATCTCTATATTTTGCTAATCCCTTTGCTGGGCTTTGGACTGATCAAGTTCTTTCAAAAGATCGTGTTTAATCCCAAGGTGCAGGCGGCGGGTCGAGTGCAAAAGAGTCGCTGCATTCGCTGTGCCAAAAAAATTCACGCCCACGATACCCACTGCCCCCACTGTGGCTATGACCAATTCGTCGAATGCCCCCACTGCCACCGCCCAACCTACAAGTTTTTGTCATACTGTCGAGACTGTGGCACTGCCCAGCAGTGAAGCTCACCAGATGGCCTCAGTCCAACTGCCACGATGCTCTGATGGCGGTGACAATGCTCAGCAACATGTACGTAAATTTCGGTAGCTTGCACCACAAAGCCAACAGAATTCCTCCTCTACTGTGCATCCAGGGTGGTTGTTAAAGCCCTGAACACACTGTCAGCTAAGGAAGAATTTGATGAGGAATTGGAAATCGGTCGCTCAAATTGCCGCCACCGCCACGACGGCCTTTGGGATGATGGCCGCTCCGGCACTGGCCGAGACGTTTGAGCTGCAGTCGGCCACGGTTCCCGAAATTCAGGCCGCGATGGAAGCAGGCGCCCTGACGGCTGAAGATCTTGTGCAGCTTTACCTCAACCGCATTGAAGCCTATGACGATCAAGGCCCGGCGATCAACGCCCTGATTACGATCAATCCCAACGCGTTAGCGGAGGCGATCGCCCTAGATGAAGCGCGAGCCGAGGGCAACATTTTGGGGCCGCTCCACGGCATTCCCATCATTTTGAAAGACAACTACGACACTGCCGATATGCCGACTAGCGCCGGGTCAGACGTATTAGCAACCGCGATTCCGCCCGACGATGCCTTCGTAGTGCAGCAGTTCAGAGCAGCGGGGGCGATTATTCTCGGCAAGGCTAATATGAGCGAATTTGCCGCCTCCTACGGTCGATTGGGCTACAGCTCCCTGGGCGGATTGACCTTGAATCCCTACAATCTGGGTCGCGATGCCTCAGGGTCGAGCAGCGGCACCGCTGCCGCGATCGCC
>CALCPB010000677.1 GCA_937897665.1 uncultured Halomicronema sp.
GTTAAGGTTTGGGTTAGGGGAATTCCGCTAAAAACAGCAGTCTCGCGAATTTGAGAAAGGCCAATAAAGGCCAGATCACCCCAAAAATCGATGCCCCTTGTAAAGCCAGGGAATTCGGCGACTGTGGTCAATGTGCCCGTAGCTAGATCGACCTGAGCTAGAGTGCCGCGCCCAGATTCTAAGACCCAAAGGCGATCGCGATACCAGCGCGGCGAGTGAGGCATCGCCAACCCTCGCACAATGACCTCATTAGTCGTGATGTCCATCAAGATGCCACCACTGGCTTTATTGGCTCGCCAGCCGTCGGGGCGATCGGTCTCGCCTAAGGCCGTCACGTAACGGGGCCGATGGTCACGGATTCCTAACCCATTGAGATGGCATCGATCCGTCAGGTCATAGCCAGTTACAAACGGTGGCCGCCAGCGGGGCACAAAGCTATAGCGAGAATCGAGGGTACACAAGCAGGAAAACCGAGTATTGATGAACCATAGCTCCTGGCCAATCCAGGCCATTTCATGAATATCAATATCTCCAGTAATCGTTTTACGACGAGGCAGATAACAGCCGTCATGACAACCTAGTGGTGGAATTTTTGCAGCCACGGCAGGCACATTGTGCCACTCTTCGATGCCGTAGGTGGTGCCCACGGCGATCTTTTCGCGATCGGCAGCCACGCCCATGGGCTTATCAAATACTCGAAAATGCGTATTTACCAACTGACCATCAGCCCGCATGAGAATCAGCTTGCCGGCTTGGTAAGTCGAGACCACCAGTGACAACTCTAGTTGGGAGAGCACAGCATTGAAGCTCTGGGTATGGACGCTCCCCAGAGGTTTACTGGAGTTAGATGAAGTCATTGATCTCTACCAAAATCAGGTCATGGTTAGTCCCAGCAGCGTACTATCCAAATCGCTGGATTTTATCTCGCTAGTTCTTACTTCAATGGCATAGCCGTCAAGTGTTCAGCAATAGCAATGTGCGTAGGTGATAAACCAATCACTATTTGCTCTCATGAACTCATTTCTCATGTCAGCAACGCCCAAACATCTCAATGTCTGCTCAATGTTGAGTAATACGGCAAGCGTTCCGGCCTACGTTCTACTACCGTGTCAATAGTGGTAGTTCACACTAAAGTAGAGGCCATTATCTTGAATATTATTGTTCCGATCATTTAAATCTACCAACGGAACGCCGTAATCAACCTTGATTTGTAATCCTTGGACTGGCGTCAAGATGACTCCTAGTCCAGTACCGGCCAGAAATCGCTGAGTTGATTGGCTGATTGGGTTATCTGACAGGTTCCAGACATACCCCAAGTCAACAAAAGGCGCTAACTGAATGATTGGATAGCTTTCCTCTTGGTCGCGAAGAACTGTAATGCGATCCTCTACTGATAATCGAAAGCCATTGTCACCCGATCGCACATTTTGGCGAAAGCCTCGCACGGACTGTCCACCCCCGATGACAAATTGCTCTGATGCCAACAAACTATTGGGGGTCAACTGGGCACTGCCCTGCACAATCAATAAATTATTGACCCCTAGTCGTTGGACTCGTTGGACTTGACCTAGCCAACTAAAGAACTGACCATCTGGGGTGGAGCCAGAATTTTGGGTGGCATTAAACAGCCCCGTGCCAATACTAAACTGCGATTGCACAGCCCAGGCGCCTGACGGATCTCGTTTGATAAAGTCTTGACCAAATTTAATGACACTGGTGCGGCTAACCACATCGTCATCAGGGCCAATCCCAAACGGAAAGGGAGAGTCAAACAAAAAAGTTTGGCCTTCGCGATAGGCAAACCCTAAAGATAAGGCAAATTCTTCACGGGGCGTGCGGATTAAAGGTTGTCGAAAGCTGACCTCATAAAATTCAGAATCGCCGTCGATATCAAGTGATGTCTGGGTTTGAGTGCTGTTGCTAAAGAGGGCTCGCAGTTGCAAAGTCCCCTCCATGGCATTGAGAGGGATGCGATAACCCAGGTCATAAAGGTTAGACCCACCTGTGGTTGAACGACTATAGCCGACGAAGATCTGGTCGCCCCAGCCTGTAAGGTTCTGATAGTTGAGGGTAGCCCCAGTCCGGACATCGCCGATACTAGGCGGAGAATAGTTATCGACAAATAGATCAGCATTGAAGGGTTTAGCTTCGTCAACCGTAACCTGGAGAACCGTTTCGCCCGTCCCTTCGCCGGGCAGCAGGGTACCGGCAACAGAATCGAAGAGCGGATTCAATTGCAAGAGTCGCAGTTGATCTTCGATCGCGCCCAATTGGGCCGGTGCTTCTGTCCCGAGGGCAAGTCGTTGTTCCAGATAGCTGGTGTGAGTTTGTTGGTTGCCCTCGATTTGGATATCGCTGATCGTGCCTTCGATGACTTGGATTTGAATCGTGCCATCGGTCACTTCTTGCTCAGAGAGCACCGCCCGTGAGGTGAGGTAACCCTGATCAAAGTAGAGCTGGGTAATCGCCTCGGCGAGGGCTTGCAGTTCGTTGATAGAAGCGTCTCGACCTTCGAGCGGCGACACCAAGGGTTCAAAGTCGGTGACAGTGAAGACGGTGCTGCCGACGACTTCGATTTGGGTGACCGAAATCATGACGTCGTCGTTAGGGATGTCGGTGGTCGGTGGGGAGGTCGGATCGATCGGCGAAGTGGTGTCAGGCGGGATAGCGTTTTCAGGATCTGGCAGAGGTTGAGGTAGGCGGTCTTGATTGGGATTTGGCCTCACTGATTGAGCCAGGCTAGGAGTCGCGATCAGGAGGCTGAGGAGGAGCGGGGTAACAGCAAAAAGTTTCATGGAGGCACCAGAAATACGGCATACAGCATTGCGGCGATCGGAGATAAGCCCATTAGGACAAACCAGGCGAGCAATGAGTTACAAACTGCCTTGCCTGCGCTAGCTACGCCCCGCCTGGAATCCGAAATACAACTGACTAGGGAGCGGTATTGGATGTCCGATACCGATACTCAATCAAAGAGAATTCGCAGGC
>CALCPB010000678.1 GCA_937897665.1 uncultured Halomicronema sp.
ATTAGAAGGGTTGGGCTTTGGACTGGGCTTGAACTACGTGGGCGAACGCTTTGGTGACAATGCCAACAGTTTTAGGTTGGGAAGCTATTTCCTCACCAATGCCGCCATTTCATACCAACGGGATAATTGGCGGGCAGGACTCAATATTCGTAACCTGTTTGATGTGGATTACATTGAGGGATCTCGCAACAGTAGAACATTTTCTATCCCTCCGGGTGACGGCTTCACCCTGATCGGCTCCTTCTCTATTGAATTTTGAGCCGATGCTAAAGCTAAAGCGCTTTGCCAATTGGCTGTTGCTGACTGTTGTGACCGCAGGGCTTGTGGTCGGGTGTGGTTTCTCAATGGAGCATCGCTTAGGCGATGATTCGGCACTAGAATCTACAGCTCAATCAACATCAAACTGCCGCATTGTTGCCCACGATATCGGTGAAACAGAGATCTGCGGTTACCCCAAAAAAGTGGTCGCTTTGAGTCCCCACGCCTTAGATTTGCTACTGTCGTTAGACCGGCAACCGACAGGCTATGCCGCGCCGCTGGATGTCTATCAAGGAGAAATCTTTGACGATCCGGCGCAGCAAATTCCTTATTTAGGCGGTCGCATCACCACTCAACCTGTAAGCCTAGGTAAAAGTGGTGAACCCTCTTTGGAAAAAATGGTGGCCCTAAAACCAGACCTGATTTTGGCACAAAGGGCTAACAGCTATAACCTATTGGCCCAGATTGCCCCAACGCTAATATGGCAAGATCGCGTGTTGCAAGCCCAGTGGCAGCAGCACTTGCGATCTCTGGCAATAGCCCTAGGAGAGGATCAGAAAGCAGAGGACGTCATTCAGCAGTATGAAGCTCGCATTGCGAAGGCTCGTGTTGAGTTTGCCGATGTGGTTGCCGCCCATCCTCAACTGTTGCTGTTAGCTGCCCATCGTTTAGATGAAGGCATTGGTATCATTGGTGCTGATACCTATTTAGAGGAATTGCTCAGTGGGGTTGGATTTCAACTCATTCCCCCGCCCGCAGCCACTGCCAAAGCTCCGATCTCAATCGAAGCCCTTCCAGAGCTAGATGACGCTGATACCGTCATTATCCTGGGTTATAACTCCGATGTCAGTGATGGGCAATTGGATAATCTAGACTCGTCTACTGATACCTCAATAGAGGATGCGCTTGAGACGCATCAGGTAAAGATGATCAAGCAGGACTGGGAAGCGAATGCGATCGCACAATCCCTCACCGCCAGTCAAGAAAACCGTGTCTACTTCGCGACCTTCTACAAATGGAATGCGCTCAATGGCCCTGCTGGTGCAGAGCTGATTTTGGCAGAATTACGGCAGTTTTTCTTGGAGAGATGATTGGCTTGCCGAGACCTCAAGTGTATTTGCAACAGGGAATTGCGTTGCAAGTAAAAAATGCGTTTCAGAGTCAAAATCCCTAGTCAGGAGCATTCTAATTACCTTAAGCTCCATAACGCATTGCTGCCTTAGTGCTAAGTCTCACAGCATTGCATCGTTGAGAGGAAATAGTGTGTCGTGCAGACTTTTTTCGTGATCTGGTTCGGGCAATTTGCCTCTTTGCTCGGCTCCGAGATGACCAACTTTGCCATCACTATTTGGGCCTGGGAAGTCACGGGTCAGGCTACGCCGCTCTCGTTCATCATGGTGGCGACCCAGATTCCCCGTCTGCTAATTTCCCCCTTTGCTGGCCTCTGGGTCGATCAATTTAATCGCAAAACGCTAATGCTGTTAGGCGATGCCGTCGCTGGGCTCTCTACGCTGGCGCTGTTGGGCTTATTGCTGACAGACCACCTGCAAATTTGGCAGCTTTATGTATCTGGAGCCGTGAATGGTCTGTTAGGCTATATCCAAGGGCTGGCCCACTCCGCCTCTTTTTCGCTACTCATTCCGCCCAAGCACTATGCCCGCGCCTCGGCCTTCGAATCACTACAGATGTCGGGCAGCTATGTGATTGCCCCGGCGAGCGCCGGAGCCTTGTATGCGATCGCGGGTCTGAGTGGGATTTTGGCCATTGACTTAGTCACTTTTGGGGTGGCGATCGCGACCCTCAGTGCCGTTAAGATTCCCCAACCGACCCCAGCCCCAAAAGCACTAGATGAATCGGCTTGGCAATCACTCACCTTTGGTTTTCGCTACCTTTGGCAGCATCCGGGGCTAAGAGCGCTCTTGGGCTTTTTCCTCATCAGCAACTTGATTAACAGTGCCAGCTTCAGCGTGTTTGCGCCCATGGTGTTGGCTCGCAACGGTAATAATGCGGCGGCCATGGGGACGCTGTTTTCCTTTTTTGGCATGGGCGGGCTCATTGGCGGCTTGACCCTGGGGATCTGGGGCGGTCCTCAACGACGCATCCACGGAATCTTCATTTTTAGCGCCATCTGGAAGGTGGGCTTAATGGAGCTGGCCATTACTCAAAATTTTGCCATCCATATCGGCACAGCCCTCGCGAGCGGATTTTGCTCACCCTTTCCGGGGAGCTGTAGTCAGGCCATTTGGCGATCTCAGGTGGCACCAGAAGTCCAAGGACGGGTGTTTGCCAGTCGGTTTCTGGTGACGCAGTTGGCGACGCCGTTGGGGGCGGCGATCTCAGGACCACTCGCCGATCAGGTCTTTGAACCGGCCATGCAGCCCGGCGAGCCGCTCAGCCTTCTATTTGGCAATCTGTTCGGCAGCGGCCCAGGTGCGGGCATGGCTCTGCAGATG
>CALCPB010000679.1 GCA_937897665.1 uncultured Halomicronema sp.
CGTCACACATCACTCGCCTCAAAGTTAGGAGAAATTCCATGAAATCCAGTTTCTTATCGATTGTTACCGCTACGTTGGGTCTGGTGGGGGCGATCGCGCTTTCTAGCCCTGCTCAGGCCCAGTCAGCCCCGACCGACTACAACTACGTGGGCGTCGGCGTGGGCGTCGGCGACCTCGGCGATAGCGACCTCGGCCTCGCCGTCAACAGCAAGGTGACCGTGGGCTACAACGTTTCCGTGCGACCGGGGCTGATCACCGACTTCGATTTTTCGGACGGCCAGACGTCGTTTATGATTCCGGTCACCTACGACTTTAACCCCATCACTAGCAACGGCAAGCTGCTGCCCTATGCCGGGGGCGGTGTCGCCTTCACTACGGGTGATGACAGCGATGTCGGCCCGCTATTAACGGCTGGGGTTGACTACCGCGTGACGGAAAAAGTCACCCTCAACGGTGCGGTCAACTGGTCCATCTATGACGACAGTCAAGTCAACGGCGTGGTCGGTGTTGGCTACACCTTCTAAGCTGCGCCAACGGCTGGATTGATCACAGCTATGGGGGCACAAATTTGTGCCCCCAATCCCGAGACGCACCCACGGCGTCTCTTTTTTATGCCGCAAATTCTCGATGTAGAGGATCGAGTGCCTGTGACTTCGGCCTTCACTCGCAGAAAAGCCGCTGCGCTTTGCTAGAAGAGGGGACTGTAGAGCTCTGCTACGAGAAGCCGCTGCGCGTCTAGTGTTTTCCCGCAGGGGCGGTCGAGCCCAATCTTCTGTGGCATTTTTAGCCGGGCGATTGCACGTTTCAATACGATATTTTGAGTAGATTATTGATCATTGAGATCAGCAGAGGTTCGGCAAGTGAGGAAACACCTTTGAAATTTGCCATCTTGTCAGACATTCACGGCAATCTCTGGGCATTAGCGGCAGTCCTTGAAGATGCTAAACGCCGAGGGATTACCCGATTTATCAACTTAGGCGATATCTTGTATGGCCCTCTTCAACCCCTGGAAACATATGACCTCCTGAAAACAGTTGATGTTGTCACCATTCAAGGCAACGAGGATCGAGAGGTCTATGAGTTTTACGATCATCAAAGTGAAGCGCATCCAACCCTCACTTACATGCTTGAGGAACTGGGTGAGGAGCCCGTTGAATGGTTAAGGTCGTTGCCGAAAACGATTGTCGTCGCCGAAGCGGTTTTTGCCTGCCATGGTGTGCCTTCAGATGATCGAATTTATCTATTGGAAGATGTTGCCAGTGGACTGCCGATAGTTAGAGAGGACGCGGTTATCGCCCATCATCTTGAGGACGTCAATTATCCAGTCATATTGTGTGGGCACAGTCATATTGCTCGGGTCGTTCAATTATCTTCAGGGCAACTAATTATCAATCCTGGCAGTGTCGGTGTACCGGCTTATGATGACGACGTGCCCAACTATCATGAAATGCAAAACCATTCACCCCTAGCGTCCTATGCAGTGCTTGAAAAGCAGGACAGTAGCTGGCAAGTTGATTTGTTGAAGATTCCCTATGATGTTGACTCAGCCGTTGAGCAAGCGCAGCGTCAAGGTCGAGAAGACTGGGCTTATTGGATAAAAACAGGACGAGTCGCGACAGCGTAATCATGTCGCCATCCTGCTGGTGGAGCACGTTAAGCAGAAGTCTTGATTGATGGCGTAGAGAGTAGTTATCACCGATTAGTTGGAATTGACAGGAAAGCAGTGGCGATCGCTTCTCCGCCAATCCCCCACCAATCCATCGTGTCTTTTATCTGACTACCCTTGACCTTTTAAGGTCGCTGATATACACCTATGGGCATGACTTGTCTGGAATCATCATGAAGGGATTTTTGCTCGGCGTCACGAAGCTCATCTTAGGCGTTTCGTTTGCCTTAGTTTTGTTGTCGCTGACGGGGGTCGCCACCGCTCGCTACTTTATGGCAAAGCTGTCAGTGTTGCCGCCTAGACCGGTTTTTGATAATGACGTCGCTCTGCAGTCTGCTGAGAGTGCGCCGCCGCCCCCCGCCCCGGCCGAAGCCGCCCCGCCCGCTCCAGAAACGGAAGCAGCGCCCCCTGCCCCAGAGATTCCACCCGGCAGCTATGAGGCCGTAGTGATTCAGCCGATTGGTCTCGTGCTGCGATCAGGGCCAGGGGCCGAGCATCAGCAACTGGGCGGAGTTGATTACAATGATCAGGTCTTAGTGTTAGAGACTGACCCCGGTGAACGCTGGGTCAAAGTGCGGATCAGCAGTTCGGGTCAAGAGGGCTGGGTCAAAGCGGGGAATACTCAAGCCCTCAACGAAGCGCCTCAGTAACTGCCTGTCTAGGGTCTGTCATCGTTGAGAGGCTGGCAGGCAACGTTTCGTTCTGAATAGTTTGAGGCGATCAAGATCGCACAAAGAGGCCGTAATTGATGGCCTGTAGGCAATGCCTGTAGGATTTCTGGAATTGCAGTCAGGCTCAATGCCTGGGGCGACTATGTTGAGACGATTGCCGCTTACTTCAATTGGCCTATAGAAACGGTACGCAATACGCTCAAGCGTTGGCAAACAGGCGGTTTAGGAGGCGTGTCTCGCATCATGATGAGTGGCGGGGTGAACTGCGCAAAGATCTGGGGGCGAGAGATTGATTCCAGCATCGCGATCGCCGACTCGCAATCCGTCAAAACAACGGAAAAAAGCGGATGCGGTCTCCGGTCGTGATGGCGGCAAGAAAGTTAAAGGCTGTAAGCGTTATATCGTAGTGGATTTCCACGGGTTTGTCGTCAGCGTTTGAGTGACTGCAGCAAATGCTTCTGAACGATGCGGAACCAGATCATCATGGCTCCTTAATCTGTTCAGTGGACGATGCGACAGAGCATCGACTCGCTGATGCCCCACCTGGTCGCGATATGACAGTAGGTGCGATACTCTCACCAATATGCCAAGGTCACCAGCACCCGCTCTTCCAGAGATAGCTGAGGCTTCGCACCCATTGTCGAGGCCGGTCTCTACCGAGGTCTGAGAACCTCCAACATCTGTTTGAAGGTCTGTCAGGTTACTCCGAACTGCTGCTTGAAGTGCTGATGGGAAAGGGGGAGTGCTATCGAATAGCCATCATCAGGAGCTGTCGGCTATTCGATAGCCTGATGTTTCCTCATGGCATTAAAAGCCACTGGTACTAATTTGCAAGAGGCCTACTTACTTCAGGCCACTTACTCATACCTTGTTAACCCAAGAAAAACGGAACGTCAGGATTTAGAAATCAGGACTGTGCTCATAGTCATAACATTTTCCATCTCGCCAAGTGCGGCCACTTTCCTCACAATCTTCTTCATTCTCTTTACTTGGGTAGATGGTCGGGAAAGTTTTGTTAGGCAAGGATGGCAGGGACAGATTCGCCCTGCTAATTAATATGCCAGCGCTAAAAATGAACAGTCCGGTAGTGGTTAAAAAGAGAAACAGAAGAATATTGGCCGTCGTCCAAATGGGAGTCTGATTCCTCTCATCACGTAGTCTTTGAGGTGACCGTTTTTCAGAGCCAGCAATAAGAACGATGTAAAATCGCTTAAAGAGAAACGGCACTGATGTGCGAAGGTCGATCGGATGACGCTTCCAAAATAGTGAATCTAAGAAATGCAAAATAGCATCCAGCTGTTGCTCAGAAAATGTATTGGCAACTTCTGGGGGGACGGTTCGAATGAACCTCTCCAATGCTTTTTGAGCAGCTGGCGAGGGTGTTATGGATGCTTTGTCAGAGCTAGGCATATAAAAACCTTGATGGCATCATCAGTTTTCCCAGCAGGGCTAAAAAACACACAGTCACTGACCCACCACATTGCTGTCAGCCATCGTTTCTGATCCTTATCTAGAAACAATATAAATCGCTATTGACGCCTCGGCAAAGACTATGAAAGCTATACAGATCACAGTAAAGACACGAATTATGGACCCTCATTAGACTCACACTGTGTCGGTTGGCAGCTTAAGATTTACTTTGCAAATTAGCTCTAAGAATTATTCAGGATCTTAAAAGTACTGAGCTCCTGATCCAAGAGATACAGGCATGATGAATGAAAAATGTAAATCTTGTGAAAGGGTGTTTGAAAAACACTCTATCTTTCGTTTGACAATAGGGTTCAGGCAGAGGGGGCAAAGGCGTCATTGCTTCTGAGGCTATCTACTAGTTCTAGTCGCATTAAACTTGATTGGTTAAGTCCCTAACTAACAGCGATGCCTGGCGGGCTTGTGGCTTAAGAGTGATGATATTTATTCTCTAATTCATCATTACGACAAAATTTCCTTCAACCGGTCTGGGAAGTGACCGGGCATAAGGTCGATGCCGATAAAGGACTTTAAAAGATAGGCCACAATAAGGATTAGTGTACTAACTATCAAGTTTATCGCTACGATTAAAATAATGGCTGCGATCCAATTGCCGATGCGAGTTGATAAGCGTTCAACTTCATGGCTTCGAGATTTTCGACGACGATCTTTGCCAACAAATAAAACGATGTAAAATCGAGAGATTAGTAAATCAACATTAAATCGAAGATCGATTATCTTAGGCGCGGGTTTGGGAATAGCAAGATCTAGAACGCGGCGAATTTCTTGCCAACTCTGAGGGTCAAATTTCTGAGCAATATTAGGATTAAAGAGCTGAACGTAATCATCAACATTACGTTGCCCATAGCGTTTCTGATTTGGTTTGCTCGAACTATTTTGTAAAGTCATGGGGATTACAGAGTTTGCCAGATAGAAATCCAATTGAAAACTAAATTGCCTAGCCCCATTGCTAACCAACTAAAACAACTGAGCATGAGAGTACGCTGCCAGCGTTTTAATTCCTGTTGGCCAAGAAAATTTGCACAGAATGCTAGTAGGAGAATGGCTAACTCTCCTAAAAACCATAGCAACAACAAAGATAATGCCCAAAATTGGACAGGTTTTAGCGGGAGATACGTTAAGCGAATTGTGGACCAAGGCGTGCCGACCGTAAAAAATATTAAAATTATGGTTAATAATGCGTTTGCCAAGACAATCCCACCCTTGCCAGTTGCAGCAACATATAGGATTATCAATCCCGTAAGGCTCCAAGCAAACGTTCCTGCTTGGTAAACGGATAAACAGTAACCACTAAAACCATAGAGCATCAAAATGGCTATAAAGTAACCCCAAAATTTAGTTCTCACGGCAATCAAATTTTTCACTAAGGCATAAAAAGTTGAATTTTCAACGAAGCTGTAATATTCATCCCAAAAAGGGTTTGATATTGTTGCTTTCGCATCGTGTCAGAAAGGATAGGGGTCATCTAGTTGATGGCAGACATAAATATCCTGACTATTAGAATCTGAAAATTTCAGATTTATAGCTTGATTAATAGTGTGGTGAATTCCGCTAAGCAGTCATAGACTCCAAGCCTATTATTGTCAATGTGCAAACTTTACTACGTTAGCCTAAGCTTGGTGCGGGTTTTAGTGTGCGAATGGCTAATTAAAGCATTGACTCGAAGTGCTCAAGAGTATGGGATTCGGTTAAGGTTTAACGAAACGACTATCGGATATGGCTGGAGTCCGCTACTTTGGCAGCCTTTTGGCGAGGCTTACTAAGCTTAGAACTTTTAGAAGTAGATCAATCGACCCTGAACATATTTCTAGTATGGTCACAATCCCTTCTGACTAACCGCTGAATTGTTAAGATTTGGTCTGCTTTAACAAGACTAGTATGTAGGACACTATGGATACCAGTGATGAGAGTAAGACAGTCGAGGGTAATTCAGTTGCCCCAGGAAGCTGATACGTTTTTGTGGTAAGTAGAATCGCTGAAAAACTGGCAACATCTGATGTTGAGTCTAGTTGTCAGCTGTTGAAGAATCGCTTACTGGTAAGGAAGGGCCTGATTGACTGAATGTTATACCGGTAGTGCTAAACAGGTAAGGATGACTGAAACAATCTCTCTGTAAAGGCTGTGCT